>JBBQAB010000491.1:0-15766 GCA_038198385.1 Propionibacteriales bacterium | reverse complement strand
GCCGCGCCGCCTCCACGCTGGCCATCGCAACCCGGGCCGACACCTCGTGCATGCCCGCGAAGATCGGGTTGTCGGAGGTCCCCAGCCCGTAGCGCTCGTCCGGCTCGCCCTTCATCACCGCGGCCACGTAGTCGGCCGTGTGCACCGTCCGCAGCAGGTCCAGGTCGATCTCGGGCTGGGGCACCACCCGCAGATGCTCCAGCACGCCGAGCTGGCGGGCCAGCGAGATGGTGTTCTGCACCCGTCCCGGGGCCATCGGATGGTCGGGACCGAAGTCGTAGTGCGTCAGGTCCTCGGAGTGGACGAGAACACCGGTCATCACGGGCCTCCGGGGGCGGGGGTCGTCGTGCTCGGCTGGTCACGGCGGGCGGCGGCCGCGAGGTCCCGGCTGCGGTCCCGCGCGGACTCCATCGCCTGCATGAAGGCGGCCCGCACCCGGTTGTCCTCGAGCTGCCGGATGGCCGCCGCGGTGGTGCCACCCGGTGAGGTGACCCGCTCCCGCAACACCGTGGGGTGCTCTCCGGTCTCCCGGAGCAGCTTGGCTGAGCCGAGCATGGTCTGCACGACCAGCTCAGTGGCGGTGTCCCGCGGCAGCCCGAGGTGGACGCCCGCCTCGATCATCGCCTCGACCACGAAGAACAGGTACGCCGGGCCCGAGCCCGAGATGGCGGTCACCGCGTCCAGGTACTTCTCCGGCACGGTGAGCACCCGACCCGTGGCCGACAGGATCGTGGTCACCCGCTCCAGGTGCTCCGGGGTGCTGTGGGTGCCGCCCGAGATGGCCGCCATCCCCTCGTCCACCTGAGCCGGGGTGTTGGGCATCACCCGGACGACCGGGGTGCCGGGCGGCAGCAGCGCCTCCATCAGGCTGGTTTCGACCCCGGCGGCCAGGGAGACCACTAGCGTCTCGGGCCCCAGCGCCGGCCCGATCTCGACCAGCAGGTCGGCCATGTCCTGGGGCTTCACCACGACCACGACGGTATCGGCCCCGGCGGCGGCCTCGACGTTGCTGAGCATCGCAATCCCGTAACGCTCGGTCAGCTCGGCGCACCGGGCCGGTCGTCGGTCGGTGGCGCTCATCTCGGCGGGGTCCCAGCCCGCCCGCAGCAGACCGGACAGCACCGTCTCCCCCATCACCCCGGCGCCGAGAACGGCGAGCCGGCGACGGACGGCGGACTGGGCGGCGCTCACCCGGGTCAGACCCGGCCGACCACGAGGCGACCGGCCACCAGCTCGGCGATCTGCACCGCGTTGAGGGCCGCGCCCTTGCGCAGGTTGTCGTTCGAGATGAACAGCACCAGGCCCTTGCCGGCCGGCGCGGCCTGGTCGGCCCGGATCCGGCCCACGAAGCTGGGGTCGGCCCCGGCCGCGTCGAGCGGGGTGGGGACGTCCATCAGCTCGACCCCGGGGGCCTCGGCCAACAGGGCGGTGGCCTGCTCGGGGCTGAGGTCACGCTCGAACTCGGCGTGGACGGCCAGCGAGTGACCGGAGAACACCGGGACCCGGACGCAGGTCCCTGAGACCCGCAGGTCGGGGGCGTGCAGGATCTTGCGCGACTCGTTGCGGAGCTTCTGCTCCTCGTCGGTCTCGGCCGAGCCGTCGTCGACGACCGACCCGGCCAGCGGCAGCACGTTGTAGGCGATGGTCTTGACGTAGGTCGCGGGGGCCGGGAAGGTCACCGCCTGCCCGTCGAAGGCCAGGCCACTGGCCCGGTCGGCGACCGCCCGCACCTGGCCGGCGAGCTCGGCGCCGCCGGCCACGCCGGAGCCCGAGACGGCCTGGTCGGTGGCCACGGTGAGGCGGACGAGGGTGGCCGCGTCGTGCAGCGGCTTCAGCACCGGCATCGCAGCCATCGTGGTGCAGTTGGGGTTGGCGATGATGCCCTTGGCCGGGGCGTACGCGTCCTCGGGGTTCACCTCGGAGACGACCAACGGCACGTCGGGGTCCATCCGCCAGGCCGAGGAGTTGTCGATCACCACGGCACCGGCGGCGACGACCCTGGCGGCTGTGGCCAGCGACGCGGTCTTGCCGTTGGAGAACAGGGCCAGGTCCAGCCCGGAGAAGTCGGCGGTCTCGGTCTCCTCCACCACGACCTCGCCGTCACCCCAGGGCAGCTTCGTGCCGGCGGACCGCGCCGAGGCGAAGAACCGCATCTCGGTCACGGGGAAGCCTCGCTCCGCCAACAACGTCCGCATGACCCCGCCCACCTGACCGGTGGCTCCAAATACTCCAACACGCATGCCGCCAAGCCTAAGTCCTGCCCGTGTCGCGCCTCGCCGGTTTCGCACCGTGGATCTTCTCGTCCAGTGAGCATCAGGCGCGACCGTACGCGAAAATCTCCACGTCGGGGCGAGGGGAGCGGGCGTACGCGGAGCGGGACGGCATCATGGGCGGGTGACTGCGCTGGCGCGTGACCCCGGGCCGAACCGGACCCGACTCGGGGTCGAGATCGTGCTGGTGCTCGCCCTCTCCCTGGGGCAGTCGGGCGTCTACTCCGTGCTGCGGATCATCGAGCGGCTCACCCGCGGGGTGCCGCTGTCCTCCCAGACCTCCACCCTGAACGCCTCCGCCACCCCGGACCGGCCGTGGCTCGACCTGACCTACCAGCTGGTCGGGATCGGGTTCAACCTCGCGCCGGTGCTGCTGGTCCTCTATCTGCTCAACCTCACCAACCGCGGTGCGGCCCGGGTGATCGGCTTCGACGTGACCCGGCCCCGGTTCGACCTGACCCGCGGGTTCGTCCTGACCGCCATGATCGGGATCCCGGGGCTGGGCCTGTATCTGCTGGCCCGCAACCTCGGCTTCAACACCCAGGTGCAGGCCTCCGGGCTCACCGACCAGTGGTGGACGGTGCCGGTGCTCATCCTCTCGGCCTTCCAGAACGCGGCGCTGGAGGAGGTGGTGATGATCGGCTACCTGCTGACCCGGTTCTCCCAGCTCGGCTGGCGCTGGCCGTTGGCGCTTGGGGTCAGCGCCCTGATCCGCGGCTCCTACCACCTCTACCAGGGCTTCGGTGGCTTCGCCGGCAACCTCGTGATGGGCGCGATCTTCGGCCTGGCCTACCGGCGCTGGGGCCGGGTCGCCCCCCTGGTCGTCACCCACACCCTGCTCGACGTGTTCGCCTTCGTCGGCTACGCCCTGGTCGCCCCGCACGTCTCCTGGCTCTGACGGGGGTCCGTCCTCCCGATCCGGTGGTGACGGCAGGATCAGAGGACGTCCTCGTCGACCCAGTCCAGGGTCCGCTGCACGGCCTTCTTCCAGCTGCGGTACTGCCGGCGGCGCTCGCCCTCGTCGGCCTGCGGGGTCCACCGCCTGTCCTCGGCCCAGTTGTCGGTCACGTCCTGCTCGCCGTTCCAGAAGCCGACCGCGATCCCCGCCGCGTACGCCGCCCCGAGCGCCGTGGTCTCGGCCACCTGCGGCCGCACCACGTCCACCCCGAGCTGGTCGGCCTGGAACTGCATCAGCAGCTCGTTGCCGGTCATGCCGCCGTCGACCTTGAGCTCGGTGAGCTCGGTGTGGGCGTCGGCGTTCATCGCCTCGACCACGTCGCGCGTCTGGTAGGCCACCGACTCGAGCACGGCCCGGCACAGGTGGCCCTTGCGGACGAAGCGGGTCAGACCGACGAGCGCGCCGCGGGCGTCGGAGCGCCAGTAGGGGGCGAACAGCCCCGAGAAAGCCGGCACGATGTAGGCCCCGCCGTTGTCCTCGACCGTCCGGGCGAAGGTCTCGATCTCGGATGCGTCGGAGATCATCTCCAGGTTGTCACGCACCCACTGGACCAGGGAGCCGGTCACCGCGATGGACCCCTCCAGCGCGTACACCGTGGGTGCGTCGCCGATCTTGTAGCACACGGTCGTGAGCAGACCGTTCTCGCTGCGGATGGGGATGGTCCCGGTGTTCAGGAGCAGGAAGCTGCCCGTGCCGTAGGTGTTCTTGGCCATGCCCTTCTCGAAGCAGGCCTGGCCGAAGGTGGCGGCCTGCTGGTCGCCCAGGATCCCGGCGATCGGGACCCCGGACAGGAAGCCGGCCTCCCGCCCCGTGCCGTAGACCTCCGAGGAGGACCGGATCTCGGGCAGCATCGACATCGGGATCCCCATCGCGGCGCAGATGTCGGGGTTCCAGTCGAGGGTGTCGATGTTCATCAGCATCGTGCGGGACGCGTTGGTGACGTCGGTCAGGTGGATCCCGTCCCGGGTGCCGCCGGTCATGTTCCACAGCACCCAGCTGTCGGTGGTGCCCAGCAGCAGGTCCCCGGCCTCGGCCCGGTCCCGGACGCCCTCCACGTTGTCCAGGATCCACCTCACCTTCGGGCCGGTGAAGTAGGTCGCCAGCGGCAGGCCGACCGCGTCCTTGAACCGGTCCGCCCCCTCGTCACCGCCAAGCTGCTCGCAGATGGCCTTGGTCCGGGTGTCCTGCCAGACAATGGCGTTGTAGACCGGCTTGCCGGTGTGGCGGTCCCACACCACCGCCGTCTCGCGCTGGTTGGTGATGCCGACCGCGGCGAGGTCATGGGCGGAGATGTCGCCCGAGGACAGGGCCAGGGCCACGACCTCACGGACATTGGTCCAGATCTCCACCGGATCGTGTTCGACCCACCCGGCCCGGGGGAAGATCTGCCGGTGCTCCATCTGCCGGCTGACCACGATCTGGCCGGCGTGGTCGAACACGATGGCCCGGCTGCTGGTCGTGCCCTGGTCGATCGCCATCACGTAGGTGCTGCTGCTCATCGTTGAGGCCTCTCGTACGGTGCCGGTGGAGCGGGTCGGGCGCGGCGGTGACGCGCTGACGTTCGATAGCCGGTCGGGCCCGGGTCGGGTCGGGTACAGACGCTAGCGGCCGTCCAGACGGGCCCCGACCGCCCAGGCGGCGCGGGACCCGATCAGGCGAGGGAGCTGACCGCAGCGCCGGGCAGGTCGGCCAGCACGTCCCCGTTCCGCTGACGGGCCTGCTGGGCCGCGTCCTCGGTCGGGGCCGCAGCCGCCGCGTCCTCGGCGTCGCAGCGGGCCCGGTAGGCGTCCACCTCGGCCTGCCGACGGCCGGTGTCCCAGCCCAGCTCGGCGGCCATCAGGTCGGCGATCTCGTCCACCGCGGCGAGCCCGTGGTGGCGGACCTCGTAGGTCAGCCGGGTCCGGATCGTCATCGTGTCCTCCAGGTGCAGCGCACCCTCGTGGCTGACCCCGTAGACGATCTCGGCCCGCAGGTAGGCAGCCGTCTGCTCCAGCGGGCGGCCCAGGTCCGGTCGCGCCTCGACCAGGTCGAGGAGCTCGGGCAGCGCGGAGCCGTAGCGGTGCAGCAGGTGCGCGACCATCGCGTCGGTCCAGCCGTAGCGCTCGGCGATCTCGGGGGCCCGGCGGGCGTACGCGTGGAAGCCGGCCGCACCGACCAGCGGGGTCGTCGCGGTCTCCGAGGGCAGCTCGGCCGCCCGCTCACGACCCAGCGCGAAGTCGACGGCGTCCTCGGCCATCACCCGGTAGGTCGTCAGCTTGCCGCCGGCGATCGAGACCAGACCCGGCGCCGCCTCGGTGACCGTGTGCTCGCGCGAGACCTTGGCCGAGAACTTCTTCTCACCCTTGGTGCCCGGCTGCAGCAGCGGCCGGAGCCCGGCCCAGGTCCCGATCACGTCGTCCCGGGTGAGCGGGTCGGCCAGGATGGCGTTGGCGTGCTCGAGGACGTAGTCGATGTCGGCCTCGTTCGCCACCGGGTGCGTGAGGTCTCCCTCGTACGCGGTGTCGGTGGTACCGATGACCCAGTAGCGCGACCACGGGATGACGAAGAGCACTGACTTCTCAGTCTGGGTGATGATGCCGGACTGGCCGTCGATCCGGTCCCGGGGCACGACGATGTGGATGCCCTTGGAAGCCAGCACGGCCAGGCCGCTGTTGTCGGCGGCCAGCTTCTGGGTCTGCTCGGTCCACACCCCGGTGGCGCTGATCACCGTGGTCGCCCGCACCGTCAGCCGGGTGCCGCTCTCGAGGTCCCGCAGGACGGCTCCGGTCACCCGGCCCGAGGGGTGCTTGACCAGCTCCACAAGCTCGGTGCGGCTGGCCGCGTGCGCACCGAGCTGGACGGCCGTCCGGACCAGACCGATGACCAGGCGGGCGTCGTCGACCTGGCCGTCGTAGTAGCGGACGGCACCGCGGCAGGCGGACTCCTTGAGACCCGGGAAGATCTCCCGGACCCCGCGGCGGGAGACGTGCCGGTGCAACGGGACCGCCCGGTTGCGGGTCCCGACGGTGGCCAGGGCGTCGTAGAGGCCGATCCCGGCACCGACGTAGGGCCGCTCGTACCACGTGGTCAGCGGATAGAGGAACGGCACGGCCCGGACCAGGTGCGGCGCCAGCCGGTCGATCAGCAGCCCCCGCTCCCCCAGCGCCTCGGCCACGAGCTTGAAGTCCAGCATCTGCAGGTAGCGCAGGCCACCGTGCACGAGCTTGCTGGAGCGGCTGGACGTACCCGAGCCCCAGTCCTGGGCGTCGACGACGCCGACCCGGAGACCCCGGGTCGCCGCGTCCAGGGCGATCCCGGCCCCGGTCACACCGCCACCGACCACCAGGATGTCGAGTCCACGTTCCTCGGTCATGGCGTCCAGGGCACGGGCGCGGCTCTCGGTGTTCAGGACCGTCATGGGGTCGTCTCCTCGTCGGTGGGTGTGGTGCACGTGCCAGCCGCCTGGGCCCTCGGGACCGGGGTCGGCGGCGCTTGCCTGTAGTCTGCCCCTCTCTGCACATCGTCTCAATCAGATGCACGAACGTGCAAAAGCTTCGACGCCGGACGAACAGATGGGAGGGTCCATGACCTCGCAGTCCTGGGACGACGACGAGCTGCGCAGCGTGGCCGCGCTCTACTACCTGGGCGAGGAGACCATGGACGCCATCGCCGGCCGTACGGGCCGGTCCCGTTCCACCGTCTCTCGCCAGCTCCGGACGGCCCGGGACCGTGGAATCGTGCGGATCAGTGTGAGCGCCGGGGAGACCGGCAGCGGGGCCGGCGCCCGGCTCGCGGAGCAGTTCGGGATCGAGGCCCATGTCGTACCCGTCCGCGAGTCCGCCTCCGAGGGCCTGCGGCTGGCCCAGGTCGCCCGGTTCGCGGGTCGGCTCCTGAGCGACTGGTTCGACAACGACATGGTGATGGGGGTGGCCTGGGGGACCACCGTCAGCGCCGTGATGGAGAACCTGGTCCCCAAGCCGACGCGGGGCTCGACCGTGGTCCAGCTCAACGGTGCGGTGCACGCCGCGAGCGCCGAGGTGCGCTACGTCAGCGACCTGCTCGGTCGGGCCTGCGACGCGTTCGAGGCCCGCCCGGTGTTCTTTCCCGTTCCGGCCTTCTTCGACGACCCGGCCACCAAGGCCGCCCTGTGGCGGGAGCGCTCGATCGCCGGCGTGGTCGAGCTGCAGCGGCGCTGCGACATCGCCGTCTTCGGCGTCGGCACCTGGACCGGCACCCTCAGCTCCCAGGTGTACGCCGCGGGCTACCTCGACGCGGACGACATGGACGAGCTCAAGCGGGCCGGTGCGGTCGGTGACATCTGCACGACCTTCCTCCGGGCCGATGGGAGCTGGGCCGACCTCCCGATCAACGGCCGCAGCAGCGGCCCGGACCTGGCCGAGCTGGCGAGCTTCCCGCGGCGGGTCTGCGTCGTGGCCGGCGTCAGCCGGGTGCCCGGCACCCTGGCCGCGCTCCGGGCCGGGGTGGTCAGCGACCTGGTCGTGGATGAGCAGACCGCCACCGCGCTCCTCGAGGCCGGGACTGGTCGACCCCGGGACCGACGCCGCCCCTGACCCCTGGGCGTCGCCTGCCCCCTCGCCTACCCCCTTCGACCTCGGCCATCGCCTACCCCCCTTCGACTTCGGCCATCGCCTACGGTGGCGGGATGACTGTGGTGTGTGTTCCTGACGACAACTCCCGCGCGCTCCTGGGTGAGGTACCCGCCGGCGTCACCGTGCTCGCCTGGAACGGCGAGGAGACCCAGCCCGAGGGGCTGGACCGGACCGAGTTCTGGGTGCCGATGGTGGAGGCCGCGGGCGACCTGCCCGCCATGTTCGCGGCCATGCCCCGGCTCATGGTGATGCAGCTGACCGGCGCCGGAGTCGAGGACGTGGTCGGGCAGGTCCCCGACGGCATCCAGCTCTGCGACGCCCGCGGCGTGCACGGCAGCGCCGTCGCCGAGATGGTGCTGTTGTTGATCCTGGCCGCCCAGCGCCGGCTGCCCCATTTCCTGGACGCCCAGCGTCGCGGCGTGTGGGACCTCGTCGAGGCCGACGACCTCCGCGACCACCGGGTCCTCATCGTCGGGGCGGGCGACCTGGGCGAGCAGACGGCCCGCCGGCTGCGCAGCTTCGACGCCGAGCCGGTGCTCGTCGCCCACAGCAGCCGCGACGGCGTCCACGGCACCGACGAGCTGCCCGACCTCCTCCCGACCGCGGACGTGGTCGTGCTCACCCTGCCGCTCACCCCGAAGACCCAGGGCATGGTGGACGCCGAGTTCCTGGGCCGGATGGCCGACGGCGCCCTGCTGGTCAACGTCGCCCGGGGCGGGATCGTGGACACCGGGGCCCTGCTGGCCGAGCTGACCTCCGGTCGCCTGCGGGCCGCGCTCGACGTGGTCGACCCCGAGCCCGTGCCCGACGGCCACCCACTGTGGGACGCGCCCCACCTGATTCTCACCCCGCACGCCGCCGGCAGCGTCCAGGCCGCCGGCCCACGCGCGTTCGCCCTGGTCCGGGCCCAGCTCGACCGCTACCTCGCCGGAGAGAAACTGGAGAACGTCGTCGAGGGCGACTACTGAGCCGGGTCCCCGGGCACCGTGGCGGGGGTCCGCGTGGGGGCGGTCAGGTGGAGCCGTGCAAAGGCGAGGGACTCCGCCAGGTCGGCTTCGCGCTGGGCCCGGCTGCCACTCTTGCGGGAGTTGACCTCCAGCACCACATGACCGGTGAACTCGGTCTCGCCCAGGTGCGCCAGCACCAGCCCGGCCTGCTGGTCACCGTGGCCGGGCACCAGGTGCTCGTCCTTGATGGACCCCGTGCCATCGGTCAGGTGGACGTGCCGCAGACGGTCGCCCCAGGACCGGGCCAGGTCCAGGGACTGCTGGCTGGCCGTCGAGGCGTGGGAGAGGTCCAGGGTCAGGTCGGAGTAGTCGAGCTCGGTCGGGTCCCAGCCCGGGACGTACGCCTTCAGCTCGCCGGCCGGCGTCCGCCAGGGGTACATGTTCTCCACGCAGAAGGTGATCCCGGTGGTCTCGTTCAGCCGCTTGATCCCGGTGACGAAGTTGCGGGCGTACTCGCGCTGCCACCGGAACGGCGGGTGCACCACGACCACGTCGGCGCCCAGCCGGCGGGCGGCCTCGGCGGACCGCTCGAGCTTGGCCCAGGGGTCGGTGCCCCAGACGCGCTGGGTGATCAGCAGGCAGGGTGCGTGGATCGCAAGCACCGGAATGCCGTGGTAGTCCCGCAGCTTCTCCACCGCGGTGATGTCGGCGGCCACCGGGTCGATCCCGACCATCACCTCGACCCCGTCGTAGCCGAGCCGCCGGGCCAGCTCGAAGCCGCTCGCCGTGGTCTCGGGGTAGACCGAGGAGGTCGACAGGCCGACCTTCGCGCCGCTCACCGGGGCAGCGGGGACGCTCCCCGCAGGAGCGTCCTCGGGTCCAGACGTCGACGGCGACCCTTCCTCGGCAAACACATCGTCAGCGTAGCCCCGTCCCGACCGACCGCGGGGCCGACCGCTCGGGCCGCTGCCACCGGGGTCGTCCTCCCGTCCGGCACTAGGCTGCCCGGGTGCCCGAAGTGCTGCTCCCGTTCCCCCGCGCCTTTGTGGAGATCGTCGACCCCGGCGACGCTGACCAGACGTTCCGCTGCGACCTGACCTGGCTCACCTCGCGCTGGGCGTGCATCTACGGCCAGGGCTGCCCGGGGATCTACGCCGACCGGCCCGACGACGGCTGCTGCACCCTGGGCGCGCACTTCGCCGACTCCGAGGACGAGGCCCGGGTCGCCCTGGCGACCGACCAGCTGACCTCCCGGCAGTGGCAGTACCGCGACGACGCCCGGGCCCACGGCTGGGTCGAGCTGGAGGATCCCGAGCACGTCGCGGACGGTGAGCAGCCCGGCCGCAAGACCCGTGTTGTGGACGGCGCCTGCGTGTTCCTGAACCGTCCCGGCTTCGCCGCGGGCGACGGCTGTGCGCTGCACCTGCTCGCCCTGGAGCAGGGCCGGGACTTCGTGGAGACCAAGCCCGACGTGTGCTGGCAGCTGCCGTTGCGTCGAGGGTTCCGGACGGTGACCCGGACCGACGAGACCACCTACACCGAGGTCAGCATCGGGGAGTACGGGCGCGACGGGTGGGGACCGGGGGGCCACGACCTCGACTGGTACTGCACCTCCAACACCGACGCCCACGGGGGCACCCGGCCGGTCTACCTGGAGAACCGGGCCGAGCTGGTCGAGCTGATGGGACGACCGGCGTACGCCCTGCTGGCCCAGATGTGCGCGGACTTCGACGCCCGCCCCGGAGCTCTCATGCGGCACGGCGCCGACCCCGTGCGGGACCACTGAGGTCGGCCCGGGTACGGCCGGGCCCGGCTTCCACGTCACACTGAGCAGATGCATCTCGATCATCTCTCGTACGCGGCCGGCCCCGACGGCCTCCGGGAGACCACGCGACGGCTGGGGACCCTGCTCGGGGTCTCGTTTCGCGACGGCGGCTTCCACCCCCGGTTCGGGACCCGCAACCAGATCCTTCCCCTGACCAACGGCCAGTACCTCGAGGTGGTGGAGGTGCTGGACCACCCGGCAGCGGACAAGGCGCCCTTCGGCCAGGCGGTGCGGGCCCGGTCGCTGGAGGGTGGCGGCTGGCTCGGCTGGGTCGTGGCCGTGGACGACCTCGCCCCGATCGAGGCCCGGATCGGCCGCACGGCGGTGGACGGCTCCCGGCACCTGCCGACCGGCACCCGGCTGGCCTGGCAGCAGGTTGGGGTGAAGGGGCTGCAGTCGGACCCGCAGCTGCCCTTCTTCATCAAGTGGCTGAGCGACCCGCAGATCCACCCGTCGGTGGGCGGCCGCGACGTGGCGCTGGTCAAGCTGGAGATCGCCGGCGACCACGACCGGGTGGACGACTGGCTCGGTGGTCAGAGCCGCTCGGTGCTGGAGGACCTCGACATCGACTGGGTCGCCCCGAACGGCCAGCCGGGGGTGGAGGCGGCGATCTTCCAGACCCCGCACGGCGAGGTCCGGATCTAGCCGCCGATGCCGGTCCCCATCCGTCCCGCCGTCGCGCAGCTCCCCAGCTACAAGCCCGGGCGACCCGCTCCGGGCGCCGCCGGCGGGGTGACCTACAAGCTCTCCAGCAACGAGAACCCCTACCCCCCGCTGCCGGGGGTGCTCGCTGCGACCTCCGCCGCGGTGGCCCAGATGAACCGCTACCCCGACCTGGCCAACGTGGCCGTCAGCGAGCTGCTCGCGGACCGGCTCGGGGTGGCCCCTGACCAGATCGCCTTCGGTACGGGGTCGGTAGCCGTGCTCTACCACCTGCTGCAGGCCGTCTGCGAGCCCGGCGACGAGGTCGTCTACGCCTGGCGGAGCTTCGAGGCGTACCCGATCGCGGTCCAGATCACCGGGGCGGTCGCGGTGGCGGTCCCGCTGGGGCCCGGTGCGGTGCACGACCTGGTCGCGATGGCCGCCGCCGTCGATCCGGCGACCCGGGTCGTCCTGCTCTGCACGCCGAACAACCCGACCGGCCCCGCCCTGCACCACGCCGACGTGCTGGCCTTCCTGGACCGGGTCCCCGAGGACGTGATGGTGGTCATCGACGAGGCCTACGTCGAGTTCGTCACCGACCCCCAGGCCGTCCACGGCCTCGACCTGGTGGCCGAGCGTCCCAACGTCGTGGTGCTGCGCACCTTCTCCAAGGCGTACGGGCTGGCGGGCTTCCGGGTCGGCTACTGCGTGGCCGAGGCGGCCCTGGCGGGGGCCGTGCGAGCGGTGTCGCTGCCCTTCGGGGTCTCGATCGCCGCCCAGGCCGCGGTCGTCGCCTCACTCGAGGCCGAGGAGGCCCTGCTGGGGCGCGTCGCCAGCCTCGTGGTCGCCCGCGACCAGCTGGGGTCGGGCCTGCGCGACCTGGGCTTCGCAGTGCCGGACGCCCAGGGCAACTTCGTCTGGCTGCCGGCCGGTCCCCGCACCCTGGAGTACGGCGAGGCGTTCGCCCGGGGCGGGGTGATGGCCCGCCCGTACGCCAGCGGCGGCCCCGGGGACGGGGTCCGGGTCACCGTCGGCGAGCCGGAGGCCAACGCCCTGGTGCTGGCCATCGCCGCCGGGCTGCACCAGGGCTGCGGCGCCACGGGCCACCCGGAGAATCGAACACACGAACGATAACCGCCCGAGCCTCCCCGAAACTGTCAGTCGTCGGTCCTAGCGTGGGCGCCATGGCGAAGACGACCACCCGACCCACCCACACGTGCACCGAGTGCGGCTGGACCAGCGTCCGCTGGGTCGGCCGCTGCGGAGAGTGCCAGACCTGGGGCAGCGTGGTCGAGCAGGGCGCCCCCAAGCTCACCCAGGTGCGCACCTCGGTGCCGGTGAGCAAGGCCGTCCCGATCTCCCAGGTGAGCGCCGAACGCGCCGCCCGTACCCTGACCGGGGTGGGCGAGCTGGACCGGGTGCTCGGGGACGGCATCGTGCCGGGCGCGGTGGTGCTGCTGGCCGGGGAGCCGGGCGTGGGCAAGTCCACGCTGCTGCTGGAGGTGGCCGCGCGCTGGGCCAAGGCTGGTCGGACCACGCTCTACGTCACTGGCGAGGAGTCCGCGGCCCAGGTACGGCTGCGAGCCGGTCGCACCGACGCCCTGGCCGAGCAGCTCTACCTCGCGGCCGAGACCGACCTCGGCACGATCCTGGGACACATCGAGGACGTCTCCCCGAGCCTGATGGTGCTCGACTCGGTGCAGGCGATCGGCACGGCCGAGGCGGACGGCTCCCCGGGCGGGGTAACCCAGGTCCGGGAGGTCACCGGCGCACTCGTGCGGGTGGCCAAACGGCGGGACATGGCGGTCGTGATCGTGGGCCACGTGACCAAGGACGGCGCCATCGCCGGTCCACGGCTGCTGGAGCACCTGGTCGACGTGGTGCTGGCCTTCGACGGGGACCGGCACTCCGGCCTCCGGATGGTCCGAGCGACCAAGAACCGGTTCGGGCCGGCCGACGAGGTCGGCTGTTTCGAGATGGGGGAGAACGGGATCGTCGAGGTCGCCGACCCCTCGGGGCTCTTCACCTCCCGGCACTCCGAACCCGTGGCCGGGACCTGCATCACGGTGACCATGGAGGGTCGCCGTCCGCTGCTGGCCGAGCTGCAGGCCTTGGTCGCACCGTCGGCCGCACCCCAGCCCCGGCGCACCATGCACGGGGTGGACTCCGGCCGGATGGCCATGGTGCTGGCCGTCCTGGAGCGACGCTGCCGGGTGCCGCTGGCCAACCGCGACGTCTACGTCTCCACCGTCGGCGGAGCCCGGGTGGCCGACCCGTCGGCCGACCTCGCCGCCGCGCTCGCGGTCGCGTCCGCGGCCCACAACACCGCCGTCGGGCCCGGCGTCATCGGGATCGGTGAGGTCGGGCTGGCCGGGGAGCTCCGTCGGGTGCCCGGGACGGACCGGCGGCTGGCCGAGGCCGCCCGGCTGGGCTTCACCGAGGCCGTGGTCCCGGCCGAGTCCTCCAGCGCCCGCGACCGCATGACCACCGTACGCAGCGGTCTGCGGGTGCACTCCGCCCCGACCCTGCAGCACGCCCTGGCCGCCCTGGGCCTGACGCGGCGGACCGACGAGTCCGGCCCGGCCACGGGCACCCACGGCTGAGCCGGCGGCTCGACCAGGACGCCGACGGGAAGTGGGGCGGTGGCCGTCCCGCCCTTAGGATGAGCGGGCAGGGACGGGAGGGCCGGACCGAGCCAAGAGGGAGGCACGTCCATGGCCGAGGCGTACGACACCCGTTCCCGGCTGCTGGAGAATCTGGCCCTGATGGCCCCGGGCACCCCGCTCCGGGAGGGCTTCGAGCGGATCCTGAGCGGACGGACGGGCGCCCTGGTCGTGCTGGGGCAGAACCGGGTGATCAACCAGGTCTCGACCGGCGGCTTCGTTCTCGACGTGCCCTACTCCCCCACCGCGCTGCGCGAGCTGGCCAAGATGGACGGCGCCATCATCATCGACACCCCGTCCCACCGCATCGTCCGCGCCGGGGTGCAGCTGATGCCCGACCCGTCGATGGGCACGGTCGAGACCGGGACCCGGCACCGCACCGCGGACCGGGTCGCGCGCCAGTCGGGTCTGCCGGTCGTCTCGGTGTCGGCCTCGATGTCGACCATCCAGCTCTATCTCGAGGACGAGCGCCACCTGGTCGAGCACTCCGAGCACATCCTGTCGCGGGCGAACCAGGCCCTGCAGACCCTGGAGCGCTACCGCATCCGGCTGCGTGAGGTGACCAACCATCTGTCCTCACTCGAGGTCCAGGACCAGGTGACGGTCAAGGACTTCGTGGTCGTGGCCCAGCGGCTGGAGATGGTCCGCCGGCTCGACCTCGAGCTGGACGGCTACGTGGTCGAGCTGGGCAGCGACGGACGGCTGCTGACCCTGCAGCTGAACGAGCTCACGGTAGGCATCGACGAGCTGCGGGACCGGCTGGAGCAGGACTACCGGCCCGCCGAGGAGACCGACTTCGGCTTCGCCGCCCTGCAGCACCTCAGCACCGCCGAGCTGCTCGATCCGCTGGTCGTGGCTCGCGGGGTCGGGTTCCCCCCGCCGGACCACCTCGACTCCCCGGTCAGCGCCCGGGGCTACCGTCAGATCGCCCAGATCCACCGGCTGCCGGGCGTCCTCGGCGTACGCCTGATCGAGCACTTCGGCAGTTTGCAGGCGCTGTTCGGGGCGGACGCCGCCGAGCTGCAGGCCGTCGACGGCGTGGGCGAGCAGCGGGCCCGGGTGATCCGGGACGGGCTGCTCCGGCTGGCCGACTCCGCCTACCAGCAGCGCCTGGACTGAGACCCGCCCGGGCGTCGCTGGCCGACAACCCCGCTGCTAGCCTCATGCGGCCGCGTCGGGGTCCGTCTCAGAAGCCCAGGCCGAGGCGGTAGTACGCCTGGCTCCAGCGCAGCTCGTTGGCGAACTGACGACGGCTGGTGTCGGCGTCGATGACCACGAGCTCGGTCTTGACCATCTCGGCGAAGTCGCTCAGCTCCTCGGTGCTCACCGCGGTCGATAGCACCGTGTGGTGCGGCCCGCCCAGGGTCAGCCAGGACTCGGCCGAGGTGGCCAGGTCGGGCTGCGGCTTCCAGACCGCACGGGCCACCGGCAGCTTGGGCAGCGGCTCGCTCGGGCTGATGACGTCGACCTCGTTCACGGCCAGCCGGAAGCGCTCACCCATGTCGCAGATGCCGAGCACGGTGGCCGGGCCGGGGGCGGCGTCGAAGACCAGGCGTACGGGGTCCTCACGGTCCCCGATCCCCAGCGGGTGGATCTCCACCTTGGGCCGGTCGGCGGCGATGCTGGGGCAGACCTCGAGCATGTGGGCACCCAGGATGCACTCCTCACCCGGCACCAGGTTGTACGTGTAGTCCTCCATGAACGAGGTCCCACCGGGGCGGCCCTGACCCATGGCCTTCACCGTGTGCAGCATGGTCGAGGTCTTCCAGTCACCCTCGCCCCCGAAGCCGTAGCCGTCGGCCATCAGCCGCTGGACGGCCAGGCCGGGCAGCTGCCGCAGCCCGCCCAGGTCCTCGAAGTTGGTGGTGAAGG
>JBBQAB010000490.1:0-7057 GCA_038198385.1 Propionibacteriales bacterium | reverse complement strand
CACATCCTGGCCTGGGAGGGTGACGACGACGAGCAGGCCCAGTGGTTCTGGTACGAGGGCAACTTCAACGACTACGAGGCCAACAAGATCTCCCGTCTGGGCGCCGAGGCGGCCCGTCCGCACCGGGCCACCCACCGCCGCCTGACCCGCTGAGGGCCGCCCGGGTCACCACGCGACGTGGCGACCTGGGTGCCCTGGCCGGGTAGCCTCCCCTCAGGAACGATGGCGGTCTGCGCCGTCGCGCACCCCGAGGAGCAGCCGTGACCGAGGTCGTTGAATCGCCGGAGTCCACCGCTCCGGTCCCCACCGGTCCGGAGTCCTCCGCTTCGGGAGGCACGGCGGCGGGAGTCGAGGTGGACGGCCGGACGCGGCACTACGGCGTCTTCTACGGGCTGGAGCCCCTGGGTAGTTCGCCGTACGGGCTCGTTCACGGGAACTGCCAGGCTGAGTCGGTCCGGATCGTGCTGGACGGCCCTGACCTGGCCACCGTACGGATCCCGCCCGTCCACGAGCTCGTCGCCGCCGACCTGCCGCACCTCGAACGAGTGCTGTCCCGTGCGTCGGTCCTGGTCTCGCAGCCGATCTCGGAGGACTACCGAGAGCTCCCTCTGGGCACCGCCCAGGTCCGGTCCCTGCTGCCCTCCGCGGCACGGATGGTGATGATTCCGGTCGTCCGATTCGCGGGCCTCTACCCGGCTCAGGTGACGGTCCGACCGCCGTCGGACCCCGGTCTCAACCCCCCGGTGGTGAACTACCACAACCTCTTCACCCTGGCCGAGGCCGCGGGTCTGACCGACGCCGAGGCGGAGTCCCGCCTCACGCCCGCCCAGGTGCTGACCATCGCGCAGGCCTCCACCGACGAGCTCCGGCGGCGGGAGGCGGCCCACGGGACCATCGTGGTCTCCGATCTGCTGGCGGCGCCGACCTTCGCGCAGATGCGGACCATGAACCACCCCGGTAACGCGATCCTCCTGCCCCTGGCCGCCCGCCTCCGGGAACAGCTCGGTCTCACTCCCGAGGCGACCGATCCGGGCCGCCCGTTGTTGAGCGGGGTCCAGGCCCCCCGGCACCCGGCCGTCGTCCAGGCCTTCGGGCTGGACGTCGACCCGACCACCGACTGGCTGGTCGGTGGGGAGGCCATCCCGGCCGCGGAGGTCCGCACCCGTCAGCTGGCCTGGTACGCCGAGCGCCCCGACGTGGTCACCGCCGGTCTGGAGCGCTACACACGCTCTCTCGCCGTCCTCGGCCTGAGCTGAGCCCACTCCCGGTGGCCCCGGTGCGCCCAGACGGTGCGTCCAGGCGGGGGCTCAGACGGGGCGGCGGCCGCTGAGCAGCTCGGCCAGGGTGATCGCCTGCCGGTCACCCAGCTCGGCGAGCTGGGTCCGGCAGGAGAACCCGTCGGCCAGGACCACGGCGTCGGGGCGCGCGGCCACCGCCGGCAGCAGGTCGTGCTCGGCGACCTTGACGGACACGTCGTAATGGCCCTGCTCGACGCCGAAGTTGCCGGCCAGCCCGCAGCACCCGCCCACGGTGGTGATCGTGGCCCCGGTCGCCTTCAGCAGCTGGGCGTCGGCCTGCCACCCCAGGACCGAGGCGTGGTGGCAATGCGGCTGAGCGACCAGGGTGAGGTCGGAGAGGTCCGGGGCGGACCACCCCGGCGTCCGGGCGAGGAGCTCGGCCAGCGTGAACACACCGGCTGCGACCTCGGCGACTCGGGGGTCGTCGAGCAGCTCGGGGGCGTCGCTGCGCCAGACCGCGAGGCACGACGGCTCCAGGCCGACGACGGGGGTGCCGGCGGCGACGTGCGGATGCAGGATGTCGAGGGCGGACCGAAGCTGTCGCCGGGCGCCGTCCAGCTGCCCGGTGCTGATCCAGGTCAGACCGCAGCAGGCGGCGCGCTCCAGGAACTGGGGAGCGTAGCCGGCGTCGGTCAGCACCTCGACCACCGCCGGCACGCCCTCACCGGTGAAGCAGTCGGAGAACGAGTCCACCCAGACCACGACCGGCTTCCCGGTCGACGGCGGGAGGGTGACCCGGTTCCGGGCGGCTCGGGCGGCGAAGCGTGGCAGGGACCGTCGCTGGTCCACCCCGGCGCTCCAGCGCACGATCGACCGGATCCCCGGGGTGCTGGTGGTGAGGTTGACCAGGCCGGCCAGGGCCCGGCTGCGGGTGATCAACCGACCCCAGCGGGGCAGCCAGCCCAGCGCGTAGTGGCTCCGCGGTCGCAGCCGCCCCCGGTAGGTGTGGTCGAGGACCTGCGCCTTGTACGCCGCCATGTCGATGCCGGTGGGGCAGTCACGGGCGCAGCCCTTGCAGGACAGGCACAGGTCGAGGGCCTGGTGGACCTCGGGGGACTTCCAGCCGCCGGTGACCAGCTCGCCGTTGATCATCTCCTGCAGCACCCGGGCACGTCCGCGGGTGGAGTCCTTCTCGTCCCGGGTCGCCTGGTAGGAGGGGCACATGACCCCCATCCCCGGGGTCGTGTTGGCCAGGCACTTGCCCACCCCGCTGCAGTTGTGGACCGCGGTGGAGAAGTGGTCGGACTTCCCGACCAAAGCGACGGCCCGCCGGTCGGCGTTCACGGGCCGGGGGTCGACCAGGACGCCGGGGTTGAGCAGGTTCAGGGGGTCGAACAACGCCTTGACCTGCCCGAAGAGGGCGATCGCGGCGGGGCTGTACATCAGGGGCAGCAGCCCCGACCGAGCCCGCCCGTCGCCGTGCTCACCCGACATCGACCCGCCGTAGGAGGCCACCAGGGTCGCGGCCCGCTGGACGAACGCCTCGTGTACTGCGCCGCCACTCTCGGTTGTGAGCGGGAAGTCGATCCGAACGTGCACGCAGCCGTCCCCGAAGTGCCCGTAGGGCAGCCCGTCCAGCCCGAACTCCGCCAGCAGCGCGTCGAAGTCCCGCAGGTAGGCCCCCAGGTTCTTCGGCGGCACCGCCGCGTCCTCCCAGCCGGGATAGGCGGGACTGGCCAGGCTGACCCCGGCCAGCCCGGCGCCGTCCTCGCGGATCTTCCACAGCGCCTGCGCGGCGACCGGGTCCTCCACCACCCAGCCGTCCAGGGCCTGCGCGTCGGCCAGCAGGGCGTCGGCCCGTGCCCGCAGGGTGACCGGCTCGTCCCCGACCAGCTCGACGAACATCCAGCCGTCGCCCCGGGGCAGGGTCGGGACGGCCGCCTCGCCGTGGGTGCGGCGGACGACCTCCACGATGCGGCGGTCCAGGCCCTCGGCGGCGGTCGGGCCGTGCTCGACGATGGCGGGGGCGGCGTCGGCGGCGTCGGCCATCGACGGGTAGCCGAGCGCGATCATCACCTTGCAGGGGGCGTCCGCCACCAGGCGTACGGTCGCCTCCACGATCACGCCCAGGGTGCCTTCGGTCCCGGCCAGGAACTTCGCCACCCCGAACCCGTTCTCGGGCAGCAGGTGCTCCAGGCTGTAGCCGGAGACCTGGCGTCCGAAGGTGCCGAACTCGGTCCTGATCGTGGCCAGGTTGGCCGCCACCAGGGCCTGCAGGTCGCGCAGGGTGGGGGAGTCCGCCGCCGTCTGGGTGCCGTCGAGACGGAGCCGCTCGCCAGTCCCGGTGACGATGTCCAGGGCGACCACGTTGTCAGCGCTGCGGCCGTAACCGAGCGCCCGCGGCCCGCAGGCGTTGTTGCCGATCATGCCGCCGATGGTGCAGCGGTTGTGGGTGGAGGGGTCGGGGCCGAAGCGCAGCCCGTACGGCGCCGCGGCCGCCTGCAGCTCCGACTGCACCACCCCGGGCTGGACCCGGGCGGTCCTGGTCTCCGGGTCGATACAGAGGACCTGGTTGAGGTGACGGGCGGTGTCCAGGACCAGACCGGGGCCCACGGCGTTGCCGGCGCAGGACGTCCCCGCCCCGCGGGTGGTGACCGGGACGGCAGCCGCCCGGGCCGCGGCGAGGGTCTCCACCGTCTCGGCGACGTCGCGGGGGTGGGCGACGGCCTGCGGCACCACCCGGTAGAGCGAGGCGTCGGAGGAGTAGAGCGCGCGGGTGAGGGTGCTGGTGTCGAGCACGTGGCTCAGCCCTCGGCGCTGGAGCTGATCCACCAGCGTGGGGGTTTGGGGGGCGAGGGCGACGGCGTTCGACATGACGAAGCGATCGTAGTGCCCGCGTCGAAACCCGGTGGGTCCGTCCGCGGCGGCCCGACGCGGCCGGCCGAGCGCCCCGTGCGGGTGGTCAGCGGGCGGAGGTCGGGAATCAGGCGGGGGCGGGAACGTCAGTCTCGGTGACCGCGACGACCGCCGCGAAGGCGCGGCCCAGGGCCTCGAAGTCCGCCGGCGACACGGCCTCGACGAAGAAGTGTCGGACGGCCTCGACGTGCTGCGGGGCCGCCTGCTCCAAGACGGCGAAACCGTCGGCGGTCAGATGCGCCCAGACCCCCCGGCGGTCGGTGGGGCAGGTCTGCCGGTCGACCAGGCCCGCCTTCTCCATCCGCGACACCGTGTGGGTCAGGCGGGAGCGCGACTGGTGCACGGCGCTGGCCAGCTCGGACATCCGCACCCGGTGCTCCGGGGCCTCCGAGAGGGTGACCAGGATCTCGTACTCGCCCAGGTCGAGACCGTGCTGTCGCAGGTCGGCGTCGAGGCGCTCGCTCAGCCGCGCGCTGCCGAGCAGATAGGCGCGCCAGGTGCGCTGCTGGTCCGCGTCCAGCCATCGGGGAGCGGGTGTGGGTCCGGACATACGACTACCTTACTCAAGGAAGTTGACATTTCAACTAAAACTGCCTACCGTCAATGTAGTTGAAAAATCAACCACTACCCAAGAGAACGCCATGACGCAGGAACTCATCGGATCCGACCTTGTGGCCGGAACCTGGACCATTGACCCGTCCCACTCCGAGGTGGGTTTCACGGTACGGCACCTGATGAGCAAAGTGCGTGGAACCTTTACCGAGTTCGGCGGTCAGCTCGTCACGACCACCGACCCGCTCGGCTCGAGCGTCGAGGTCACCATTGCGAGCGCCTCCATCACCACCCACAACGAGCAGCGCGACGGCCACCTCCGCACCGCCGACTTCTTCGACCCCGAGCGCGGCGGTCAACTCGCCTTCGTCAGCACCGGCGTGACCGGTGACGCTGACGGCTACGTCATCTCCGGTGACCTGACCATCAACGGCATCACCCGGCCCGTCGAGCTGGCGGCGGAGTTCCTCGGCGTGGCCGTGGACGGGTACGGGCTGACCCGGGTCGGTGCCGAGGCCACCACCTCGATCAGCCGCAAGGAGTACGGCGTGGAGTTCAACGTCCCTCTGGACGGCGGCAAGCTCCTCATCGGCGACAAGGTCGACATCAGCCTCAGTATCCAGGCCATCCTCGGCTGACCCCGGCTCGACCGCGGCGGGAGGTGCCCCTACACCCATCTCTGGCGCCCTTCTCCCGCACCCGGGCGGCTGCGGTGTGGAGGTCCCGCACGCGACCTCCGCGGGGTGGTCCCGGGCATTGCTACTGGTGAGTAACATAGGGGCCACAGCCGAAGACGAGGACCGGAGAGCAATGAAGCGCACCTTGTTCGACGAGGACCACGAAGCGTTCCGCGACACCTGCCGGACCTTCGTGGAGCGGTCGCTACGACCGCACCAGGAGAAGCACATCGCGAACCACGAGTTCGGGCGCGACATGTGGCTCGAGCTGGGCAAGCAGGACCTGCTCGGTCTGAACGTCCCCGAGGCGTACGGCGGTGCGGGTGTGGAGGACCCCCGGTTCTCGATGGTGCTGGCCGAGGAGCTGTCCAAGCTCGCCTTCGCCTACTCCTCCTGCATCGGCATCCACGCCGACTGCGTGGCGCCCTATCTGGTCGAGCTGGGGACCGAGGAGCAGAAGCAGCGCTGGCTGCCGAAGTTCTGCCGTGGCGAGCTGGTCACCGCTATCGCCATGACCGAGCCGTCCGGTGGGTCCGACCTGGCTGCGCTCAAGACCACCGCGGTCGCCGACGGGACCGACTGGGTCCTGAACGGCTCCAAGACCTTCATCACCAACGGCTACTGCGCCGACCTGGTCGTCGTGGCCGCCCGCACCGACCCCACCCAGCGCGCCAAGGGCATCACCCTGTTCGCCGTCGAGGCCGGGATGCCCGGCTTCGAGCGCGGTCGCAAGCTGGAGAAGATCGGCCAGCCCGAGGCCGACACGGCCGAGCTCTTCTTCGCCGACGTCCGGGTGCCGGCCGAGAACGTCCTCGGCGAGGTCGGCCAGGGCTTCGTCTACATGATGCAGCGCCTCGTCACCGAGCGGATCGGCGCCGCAGTCAACAACCTGTCGCACGCCCGCCAGATCCTCGACGAGACCCTGGTCTACGTCCGGGAGCGGACGGCGTTCGGGAAGCCGATCGGCTCCTTCCAGGCCAACAAGTTCACCCTGGCCGAGCTGGTCACCCGCTGCGAGGTAACCCAGGCCTACGTGGACCAGTGCGTCACGGCCCAGGTCGAGCACACCCTGACCCCGGTCGACGCCGCGAAGGCGAAGTGGTGGGCCGCGCAGGTGCAGAACGACGTGCTGGACGCCTGCGTCCAGCTCTGGGGCGGCTACGGCTACATGGGCGAGTACCGGGTGGCGCGGGCGTGGGCCGACGCCCGCGTCTCCAGCATCTGGGCCGGCTCGAACGAGATCATGAAGGAGCTCATCGGCCGGGACCTGGGTCTGTGAGGCCGCACCCGCAGTCGGGGATGGACCGGAAGCCGGGAGTGACCGGTGCCTGAGGCGGTGGTGGTCGCGGCCGCGCGGACGCCGATCGGGCGGGCCGTCAAGGGCTCGCTCGCCTCGGTACGGCCCGACGACCTCGCCGCCGGGGTCATCCGCGCCGCCCTCGGCCAGGTACCCGGGCTCGACCCGCGCGACCTCGACGACCTCTATCTCGGCTGTGCCGAGCCGCGTGATGAGCACGGCGGCAACATGGCCCGCCGGGTCGCGGTCCAGCTCGGCCTCGACGGGGTGCCCGCCGCCACGGTCAACCGCTTCTGCGCTTCGAGCGTGCAGACGGCGCGGATGGCCTTCCACGCGATCCGGGCCGGTGAGGGCGACGCCTTCGTCTCGGCCGGGGT
>JBBQAB010000489.1:0-3496 GCA_038198385.1 Propionibacteriales bacterium | reverse complement strand
CAGCAGCCCGTCCAGGTTGCCAACGGCGTTCGCCTCGGTCACCGCGGTCCGTACGGTCTTTACCGAGGAGGCGGCGTCGTCGGGGGAGAGCGCACCCGAGGCGATCCGCTTCTCCAGCAGGGTCACCTCCAGCTCCAGCGCGGTGAAGCGGCGGACGAAGAAGGCCAGTGCCTCCTCCGCCGGAACCCCTGGGACCTGGCCGACACTGCGCTCCCCGTCGCCGGTCCGGACGTACACGGTGCCGTCGTCGTCCACCCGCCCGAACGACTCCGGACCTCCGTCTGCGTGCTCCGTACCCTCGCTCATGGGGTCAATCCTGCCCGATAGGGTCGCAGGAGTGTTCATTGCCTCATTTCCGGCCGGTCCCTGGCAGACCAACTGCTACGTGCTGGCGACCGAGCCCGGCGCCGAGTGTGTGGTCATCGACCCCGGGATGGACGCGGCGGGCGGGGTGGCCGATCTCGTCCGCGAGCACCGGCTCAAGCCCAGTGCGGTGATGCTGACCCACGGCCACCTCGACCACATGTTCTCCGTGCTGCCCGTCTGTCGCAGCTCCGACGCGGCCTGCTGGGTGCATCCCGAGGACCGGGCGCTGCTGAGCGACCCGCTGCGGGCCATGAGCGACGAGACCCGGGTGATGCTGGCGCAGCTGGCCGGGGGCACCCCGACCTTCGGGGAGCCCGACGACGTCCGCGAGCTGGTGGACGGCGCCCAGGTGGAAACGGCCGGGCTGCGCTTCGGCGCGCTGCACGCCCCCGGTCACACCCCGGGTTCGACGATGTTCCAGACCGCGTACGACGCCGGTGAGGTCGACTCGCTTGTCTTCTCCGGCGACGTCCTGTTCGCCAGCTCGGTCGGCCGGACGGATTTGCCAGGGGGAAGCCCGGTGGACATGCTGAACAGTCTGCGGAGCAAGGTGGTGCCGCTGTCCGACGACACCGTCGTGCTGCCCGGCCACGGCCCCCAGACGACGATGGCCCGGGAACGGGCCGCCAACCCCTACCTGAGTGACGACTACCTGACGATCAGACCCGCCCGGTGACCGAGGAGACGTACGCGTGAGCCGCCCCAAGCCGTTGTCCGGCTTCCCCGAGTACAGCCCCGAGTTCCGGATCGTCGAGCAGCGGGTCCTCGACCGGCTGCGGGAGACCTTCGAGCTGCACGGGTTCGGCTCGATCGAGACCCGCGCCGTCGCGCCGCTGGACCGGCTGGCCAAGCAGGGCGAGATCGCCAAGGAGCTGTACGCCGATGAGCGGCGGCTCGCCGAGCCGGGCGCCAGCGCCGAGCTGGGGCTGCACTTCGACCTGACCGTGCCCTTCGCGCGCTACGTCCTCGAGAACGCCCACCAGCTCAGCTTCCCGTTCCGGCGCTACCAGATTCAGAAGGTCTGGCGCGGCGAGCGACCGCAGGAGGGCCGCTACCGGGAGTTCACCCAGGCCGACATCGATATCGTCGACGTCGACCAGCTGGCCGGCCACCACGACGTCGAGCTGCCGCTGGTCACCCTGGCCGCGTTGGAGCGGCTGCACGTCGACCTGGGCGTCCCACCGGTGCTGATGCGGGTCAACAACCGCAAGCTGTCGGAAGGCTTCTACCGCGGGCTGGACATCGACGAGCCGGCGGCCGTGCTGCGGGCGGTGGACAAGATCGACAAGATCGGCCCGCAGCGGGTGGCCGAGCTGCTGGCCGGCGAGGTCGGCCTCAGCCCGACGCAGGCCGACGCCTGCGTCCGCCTCGCCCAGATCTCCACCGCCGACGAATCGTTCGTCGACCAGGTCCGCGCCCTGGGCGTCCGGCACGACCAGCTGGACGAGGGTCTGGAGCTGCTCGCCGACGTGGTGGCCACGGCCGCGGCGTACGTCCCCGGGCGGCTGGTCGCCGACCTGAAGATCGCCCGCGGCCTGGACTACTACACCGGCACGGTCTATGAGACCGAGCTGGTGGGCTTCGAGAAGTTCGGGTCGATCTCCTCCGGCGGGCGCTACGACGCCCTGGCCAGCGACGGGAGGACGACCTACCCCGGCGTCGGCCTCTCGATCGGGGTCACCCGGCTGCTGGCTCCGGTCCTGGGTCAGGGTCTGCTCCGGGTCTCGCGCCCCGTACCGACCGCCGTCCTGGTCGCGGTGGAGGCCGAGGACAGCCGTTCCGACGCCATCGCGATCGCCGAGCAGCTGCGGGCCCGGGGGATCGCCTGCGAGGTCGCGCCCAAGGCCGACAAGTTCGGTCGCCAGATCCGCTACGCCGACCGCCGCAGCATCCCGTTCGTCTGGTTCGCCTCCGCCGGGACCGGTGAGGTGAAGGACATCCGCAGCGGCGACCAGGTGCCGGCCGACCCGGCGACCTGGACCCCGCCGACCGTCGACCTGAGCCCGCAGGTCGCGGCCGTCACGCCCTGAGGCCCGCCCGGCGGTGCCGCACGGCGGTGCCGCACGGCGGTGCGCCCACGACCGGTGGTTGTTGCCGACGGGGGGCGCGCCGTCCGGTCCGTTCTGCGTAAGGTGAGCCCAGATCCACTCAGGAGGACACCGTGCCCGTCCGGGATGCAGGTCACACCGTGCTGGCGTCGGCTGACAGCGAGGTCTTCTCCTCCCTGCGGCGGCGGCCCACCTCGCGCGAGGAGCGCTACGCGATGGGCCGCGAGCTACGGCACCAGGTGCCGCGCAAGAGCCTCGGCGAGTGGTTGGTCGGCAGCGACCGCCCCAACCCCGTGGACCTGATCCAGGAGTCCCACCAGGGCCGGCTCGAGTGGCTGATCCCGGTCCGGGTCGCGCGGATGGTGACCTCGCCGTACGGCTTCCTCCGCGGCAGCGCGATCGTGATGGCCCATGACGTCGCCGGACTGCCCGCCACCGGGATCACCCCGGTGATCTGCGGGGACGCGCACCTGGGCAACTTCGGCTTCTACGCCTCGCCCGAGGGCGAGCTCGTCATCGACCTGAACGACTTCGACGAGGCGCACCCCGGCAGCTGGGAGTGGGACCTGCGCCGGCTGGTGGCCAGCATCTGGGTCGCCGGTCGGGAGAACGGTTCCAGCGAGAGTGAGTGCCGGGAGTCGGCGATGACCTGTGTGGCGGCCTACCGCGACGAGGTCCGCTTCCTGGCCGAACAGCCGCTGCTGATGCGCAGCTACAACCGGCTCGACGTTGGACGGCTGCACGAGACGGCGACCGAGAAGTCGCTGCGGGACGAGATCGAGCGGTCGGCCAAGCGGGCCCGGTCCCGGACCAGCGACCGGGCGCTGCCGCGGTTCACCGCCGAGCACGAGGGCCAGCGCCGGATCGTGGAGGACCCCCCGCTCATCACCCGGGTCGACGACGACATGTCGGAGCACCTGGCTGAGGCCCTCGACCAGTACCTCGACACCCTGGCCCCGCACTGGCGCCGGGCCCTGGGCGGCTACACGCTGGTCGACCTGGCCCACAAGGTGGTCGGGGTGGGCAGCGTGGGCCTGCGGGCGTACGTGGCCCTGCTGGAGGGCAGCACTCCCGAGGACGTG
>JBBQAB010000488.1:0-2188 GCA_038198385.1 Propionibacteriales bacterium | reverse complement strand
CCTCGTCGCTGACCTCCTCGCGGCCCGCCTTGGGGTCGCCCCCGAGCAGGCGGACGACCACGTTGGTGGACGCGCCGAGGAACCAGATGATGGGCCGGGCGAACCCGGCGATCCGGTCCACCATCGGCGCGAGCATCAAGGCAATGCCCTCGGGTCGCTGCAGGGCGAGCCGCTTGGCGGCCAGCTCGCCGAGCACGATCGAGGCGTAGCTGATGACGATGGTGATCAGGATCAGCGCCACCGTATCGGCGACACCCTCGGTCAGTCCGAGCCGCTGCAGGACCGGGGAGAGGTCATCGGCCAGGGTGGCGGCCCCGAAGGCGGCGGAGAGGAAGCCCGACAGGGTCACCCCGACCTGGACCGCGGACAGGAACCGGTTCGGGTTGGCCGTCAGCCGGGCCACGGTCTGGCCGCGGGTGCCCCGGTGGGCCAGCTGCTTGACCTGGCTGTCACGGAGCGAGACCAAGGCCATCTCGGCACTGGCGAACACGCCGCCGACCACGATGAGGACCAGGATAAGCAGGATGTTCAGCACGACGCTGTTCATGAGGGGTAGAGCCTTCCGCTCCGCACGGCGACCAGGGCGGGCATCTGGGGGCGGACTCCGACGGAGTCCCGGGGTCTCTCGGCGTCGGCGTCGTCGCCGTCCAGGAGCGCCGGAGCGGCGGCCTGGGGTGGGATCGAGGGGGTGCCCACGCCCGCGGGACGAAGCGGTCCGGCGGCGTACCGCTCGGGTTCTGTCGGGCTGGGCACGAGGTCCAGGGTAGTGAACCGCGCGCCCTCGGGCGACCGTGTGGCCGAGCCCGGAATCGGGTTGTGCGCGGCCGCGCCGCGACCTTGGATGGAGAGATGCTGCTGCCCGAACGTCCCTCACCCGCCCGCCGGGCCCCCGACCGGGTCCCGGTGCTGAGGGATCCGGTGGTCGGCGTCGTCCTCCGCGAGCTCGGGCCCGCCGACCTCACGGCTTTGGTCGAGGCCTGCCGCGACCGCGAGTCGGTGCGCTGGACGACCCTGCCCGACCCCGTCGGCGGCTACAGCCGGGCCGACGCGGAGGAGTTCCTGGAGGTGGTCCGCAGCGGCTGGCGCGAGGGTGACCGGCTGACCTGGGCGCTGGAGGCCGAGCGGGAGGGCCACCCGGCCTACTGCGGCGGGGTGTCGCTGCGGCTGGGCGGGGACGGTTCCGCCGAGATCGGCTACCTGCTGCACCCCGCCGCCCGCGGCCGCGGCCTGATGAGCGCGGCCGTCCGGCTCGTCCGGGACCACGCCTTCGACGGGCTCGGTCTGGCGGTGCTGCGCTGGCGGGCCGGGACCGGCAACTGGCCCTCCCGGCGGGTCGCGGCGGCCACCGGCTTCGTGTTCGAGGGAACCGTACGCCGCTTCCTGCCCCAGCGCGGTGCGCTGGTCGACGGCTGGGTGGCCACCATGACCCGGGACGACCCGCGTGAGCCGGTGCCCTGGCTGGACCCGCCGGTGCTGGCCGGAGACGGGATCGTCCTGCGGCCGTTCCTCGACACAGACCTGGACCGGGTCGTCGAGGCCTGCCGGGACCCCCGGACGCGGCACTGGCTGGTCTCGCTGCCCCGGCCCTACGACCGCAGCCACGCGGCGGCGTACGTGGAGTCCACCCGTGAGCTCAGCGCGGCCGGCGCCGGGATGGTCTGGTGCGTCGCCGAGGCGGAGACCGACGCCTGCCTGGGCTCGATCAGCCTGGAGGGGCTGGGGGGCTACTCCCGGCGGGCGGAGATCGGCTACTGGGCGCACCCTGAGGCCCGCGGCCGAGGCGTAGTCAGCGAGGCACTCCGGCGGCTGACCGCCTGGGCGGAGGGCTCCGGGCTGGCCGCCTCGCTGCTGGTCCGGGTCGCCGCCCCCAACACAGCCTCGCGCCGGGTGGCCGCGAACGCGGGCTACCGGGAGGTGGGCGTCCTGCCGGCGGCCGAGCCGCTCGGCGACGGCAGCCTGGTCGACCTGGTTCTGCACGCCCGCCCCTAACCGGGCTGGCCGGGCGACGCCCCGCCACCGGTCCGCCTGGGCTCACGGCAACCGCCGCCGGTCGTCGCCGCGGCTGCGTGGCCTCTGTCACATCGGCGCGTCGGGGTCGGTTTTTTGCGCCGCCGACACGTAACTACGGGGCGTGCGAAAATCGACTCGTGACTTTACGAATGAGTGTGATCGGCACCAACTACCTGGG
>JBBQAB010000487.1:0-3655 GCA_038198385.1 Propionibacteriales bacterium | reverse complement strand
GGTCCGAATGGCTGGGGTGGTCTCGGCATGAGCCACCTCTCCGCCCACGTGCTCGACGCCGCCGCCGGCGCACCCGCCGCCGGAGTCGCCGTACAACTAGCCACGGCGGCCGGAGAGCTGCTCGCCTCGGCCACCACCGACAGCGACGGCCGGGTCGGCGACCTCGGGCCAGACCGGCTGGAACCCGGCACCTACCAGGTCACCTTCGGGACCGGCGACTACTTCGCCGAACGGGGCACCGCCTGCTTCTACCCCCGTGTGACCGTGTTGTTCACCGTGGCCGCTGGGCAACCGCACTACCACGTGCCGCTGCTGCTCAGCCCCTATTCCTACACCACCTACCGCGGAAGCTGACCACAGCCCCTGCCCCGTCCCAGCGAGCCCGACCACGCATCAGACCTATCACCGCGCCCATCCGCAGCACGAAGGAGTGTCCATGACCGAGGTAATTCTCACCGCGAACCAGTACGGCAAGGCCGAGAACCGGGTCGTGCGGGTGACCCGCGACACCGACCGGCACGAGATCGTCGACCTCAACGTCACCTCCCAGCTCCGCGGCGACTTCGCCGCCGCCCATACCGAAGGCGACAACGCGCACGTCGTCGCCACCGACACCCAGAAGAACACGGTCTTCGCGTTCGCCAAGGACGGCATCACCTCGGCGGAGACCTTCCTGATGCGTCTCGCTGACCACTTCACGACTGAGTTCGACTGGGTCACCGGCGGCCGCTGGGCGGCCGAGCAGTACGGCTGGTCCCGGATAGACGACCACGACCACTCCTTCTACCGCAGTTCCCCCGAGACCCGCACCGCCGTGGTAGTGCGCGACGGTGACGACACCACCGTCCTCAGCGGCTTCTACGGACTGACCGTCCTCAAGACCACCCAGTCCGGTTTCGTCGGCTACCCGAAAGACCAGTACACGACGCTGGCCGAGACCGAGGACCGGGTCCTCGCCACCGACATCGCCACCCGGTGGCGCTACAACGCAAGCGCCGTCACCGCTGGCGACGTCGACTTCAACGCCGTCTACGCAGCCGTCAAGGCTACGATGCTGACGACCTTCACGCAGGGCTACTCCAAGGCGCTCCAGCACACCCTCTACCAGATGGCCGAAGCCGTCATCCATGAGCAGGACAGCATCGACGAGATCAAGTTCTCCTGCCCCAACAAGCACCACTTCGCCTCTGACCTATCCTTCTGTGGGCTGGACAACCCCGGCGAGGTGTTCTACGCCGCCGACCGCCCGTACGGGCTGATCGAGGCGACCGTCCAACGCGCCGGCAGCCGGACCGCCGAGGGCGCTTGGCTGGGTGTCGCCGGCTTCTGCTGAACCAGCACCCGGCAACCCACGACCCCATCACCGACGAACCAGAGCGAGGGAGCAGCAGCGATGACCAGCGAGGTAACCATGCCCGGAGGCAGCCACGCCGTCGACCCCGAGGAGCTGGACGAGTGGTCGGAGTCGTTCGACCAGCTCTTGGCCGCTGGCGGCAACCAACGGGCTGCCGCAGTGCTGCGCCGGCTCGGGCAGCAGGCCGCCGACGCCGGGCTGGACGGTTACGAGACCGTCACGACCGACTACGTCAACACCATCGCGGTGTCGCAGGAGCCACAGTTCCCCGGTGATGAGGACGTCGAACGCCGCTACCGGCGGCTGCTGCGCTGGAACGCGGCGGTGATGGTGCAGCGGGCCCAACGGCCCGACATCGGGGTCGGGGGCCACATCTCCACCTACGCCGGTGCGGCCACCCTGTACGAGGTCGGGCTCAACCACTTCTTCCGTGGGCCCGACCATCCCGGCGGGGGTGACCAGGTGTTCTTCCAGGGCCACGCCTCACCCGGGATGTATGCCCGCGGCTACCTGGAGGGTCGGCTCAGCGAGGCCGACCTGGACGGGTTCCGGCAGGAGAAGTCGAAGGCTCCGCACGCGGTGCCGTCCTACCCGCACCCGCGGTTGATGCCGAGCTTCTGGCAGTTCCCCACCGTCTCCATGGGCATCGGGCCGATGAACGCCATCTACCAGGCCCAGCTCAACCGCTACCTTCGCAACCGGGGCATCAAGAACACGACCGACCAGCACGTCTGGGCGTTCCTCGGTGACGGTGAGATGGACGAGCCGGAGTCCCGGGGGCTGCTGCAGCTGGCCGCCAACGACGGCCTCGACAACCTGACCTTCGTGGTGAACTGCAACCTGCAGCGCCTCGACGGGCCGGTCCGCGGCAACGGCAAGATCGTCCAAGAGCTCGAGGGCTTCTTCCGTGGCGCCGGCTGGAACGTCATCAAGGTCCTGTGGGGACGGGAGTGGGACGCCCTGCTGGCCGCCGACGCCGGCCCCGACCTGGTGCGGATCATGAACGAGACCCCCGACGGGGACTTCCAGACCTACAAGGGCGAGTCCGGTGCCTACATCCGCGAGCACTTCTTCGGCAAGGCCCCGGCCACCAAGAACCTGGTGGCCGAGTTGAGCGACGCCCAGATCTGGGGTCTGAAACGCGGTGGCCACGACTACCGCAAGGTCTACGCCGCCTACCATGCCGCGACGGCCGGCAACGCCAGCGGCAAGCCCACCGCGATCTTGGCCAAGACCGTCAAGGGCTACGGGCTGGGCGCGAACTTCGAGGCCCGCAACGCCACCCACCAGATGAAGAAGCTGACCGCCGCCGACCTCAAGACCTTCCGCGACCTGCTGCAGATCCCGGTCACCGACGCGCAGATCGACGAAGACTCTTACCGAGTGCCCTACTACAAACCGGCGCCGGACTCGGCCGAGATCAGCTACCTGCAGGCGCGGCGTCGTGAGCTGGGTGGCTACGTTCCGGAGCGGCGCAACCAGCCGCGGCCACTGGTCCTGCCCGAGACAAAGGTGTTCGACGATGCCCGCAAGGGCTCGGGTAGGAAGATGGCGGCAACCACGATGGCGTTCGTCCGGCTGCTCCGTGACCTGATCCGCGACAAGGGCGTCGGTCCACGGATCGTGCCGATCATCCCTGACGAGGCCCGTACGTTCGGGATGGACTCTTTCTTCCCGACCGCGAAGATCTACAACCCGCACGGCCAGAACTACACCGCCGTCGACCGCGCCCAGTTCCTGGCCTACAAGGAGTCCGAGCAGGGCCAGATCCTGCACACCGGCATCAACGAAGCCGGGTCGATGGCCGCGTTCACCGCGGTAGGGACCTCCTACGCCACCCACGGCGAGCCCATGATCCCGGTCTACGTCTTCTACTCGATGTTCGGGTTCCAACGCACCGGCGACGCCATGTGGGCGGCGATGGACCAGATGGCCCGCGGGTTCATCATCGGCGCCACCGCCGGCCGGACCACGCTCACCGGCGAGGGGCTGCAGCACGCTGACGGCCACTCCCCCGTCCTTGCCGGGACCAACCCGGCGATGAAGGTCTACGACCCGGCCTACGGCTATGAGATCGCCCACATCGTCCGCGCTGGTCTGGAGCAGATGTACGGACCCGACTCGACCGACCCGAACGTCATGTACTACCTGACGCTCTACAACGAGCCCATGTTGCAACCGGCCGAACCCGACGACGTCGACATCGACGGCATCCTCCGCGGTCTGCACCGGGTGAGCGCCGGCCCGGGTGCGGGTCCGCGCTGCCAGCTGCTCGGTTCCGGCGTGTCGGTGCCGTGGGTG
>JBBQAB010000486.1:0-3516 GCA_038198385.1 Propionibacteriales bacterium | reverse complement strand
GCCGGCGGCGAGGTAGGCGCTGGAGACGTACGCCTTGCTGGCCCCGGGGTAGCGGATCGAGGTCCACCCCTGGGCTGCGCTGAGGGCGGTCACGGTCTGACCCCGGTAGAGGCTGCCGATGACCGGGCTGGAGGAGGAGGGGCCGGACCGGACGTTCACGCCCTCCGTCGCGGTGACCGTCGTCGTGGCTGTGGCCGCGGAGGCGCTCGGAGCCATCAGGGCGACGGACAGGACCGTGACCAGGAGCAGCAGGGCCAGCCGAGCCGTCCTCAGGATGGTGCGCACAGGTTCCTCCTCATGGCCCGCGGGGGTTCGGGCTCGGCAGATGGGGGAAGGGAGCCGGAGCACTCGACCCGTTCATCACACGAGTCCCGTACGTCACAAACACACCAACCTGCGCAGGACTCTAATCGCGTCCCAACCGTTACCGCAAGGATTGAGTAAGGTTTTCGTAACGAGTGCAAGTCGACACGCCAATAACACCGTGATAATTTCACGGGTGTTATTCGCTCCTGAGCTGGGGGTCCTGATGGAGATGTCCCCGGCGGACTTCGACGGCCTGGTCGACCAGGCGCTCGACACCATCCCGCCCGAGCTGGCCGCCCTCGTCACGAACTGCGTGGTCCTGGTCGAGGCCGAGGCGCCGCCGGAGGACCCCGACCTGCTCGGCCTCTACGACGGCATCCCGCTGACCGAGCGGGGCGACTTCTACGCCGGTGCGCTGCCCGACCGCATCCTCATCTTCCGCGGCCCGCTGCTGGCGATGTGTGAGACCCACGAGCAGGTGGTCGAGGAGGTCCGGATCACGGTCGTGCACGAGCTGGCGCACCATTTCGGCATCGACGACGACCGGCTGCACGACCTCGGCTACGCCTGAGGCGCTGACCTCAGGCGAGGACCACGTACGCCAGCGCACCGGCCGCGGTCAGGCTCACCAGAGCGGCGATCACCAGCGGGGCGCGCCCGTCGCCCACCGGCCGGCCTGTATGGAGGGCGTCACCGGTGAGCCGGAACCGGCGGAGCGCCACGGTCCCGAGCACGGCGGTACCGAGCAGGGCGAGCAGACCGGTGACCACCGCCAGCACGACCGACCGGGACGCGAGCAGCCGCGCGACCAAGAGCCCGCAGGCCAGACCCGAGAGCACGGTGCGCTGCCAGGCCAGGCCGGTCCGCTCGTTCTGCAGACCGGCGTCCCAGGGTCCGCGCTGCCTCATCCGGTGAAGCTCACGACCACCAGGGCGATCAAGGCGACGACCACCACGACTCCGGTGAGGATGAGCAGCGCGGGCGAGGAGGGCAGCGGTCGGCCGAGCCGCATCGCCCGCTCGTTGCGCACCCAGCGGACCCAGGCGCTCACGCTGCAGGCCAGCCCGCACCCGACGAGCACCGCTGAGGCGACCCGCACCTCGACGCTCAGCTGGGCGCTGTAGCGGGCGACGGCCGCGACCCCGACCCCGGCGGCCAGGAAGCCCAGGGCGGTGCGGATCCAGGCCAGGAACGTCCGCTCGTTGGCGAAGGTAAACCGGGGGTCCGGCTCGGACCCGACGCCGTACACGTGCTGGGGCCAGCGCCGGTCGCCCGTCGGGGGTTCGCTCGTCGGGGGTTCGCTCGTCCGGGGGTCGCTCACACCTGGGACCGTAGTGCCGTGTCGCGCCCGCGGACCCGCCGCCAGATACGGTCCAGCGGCAGCTGCTGGCCCAGAACCACCGAGAGCAGCACAATCACCGCGCCGAAGATCTGGCCGTGGTTGAGGCGCTGGCTGAGCACCGCCCAGCCGAGGACGGCGGCCACGACCGGGTTGAGCAGGCTCAGGAAGGTCACCGAGCTGGCCGTCAGCCGCTGCAGCCCCCAGAACCAGACGGCGTACGCCAGGATGCCGCTGACCAGCACTAGGTAGACCAGCCCGCCGATGTTGCGTCCGGTCAGGTGGCGGGGGAGTCCTTCGAAGAGCAGGGTGATGGGCAGCAGAGTCAGCCCGCCGAGGAGGAAGGTCCAGCCGGTGACCCCGACGGAGTTCATCCCCGGCGGCCGACCCCAGCGCTTGGTAAGGACCGTGCCCACGCCCATCATCGACGCGGCCGCCGTCATGGCCACCAGCCCCCAGGCGTCGAGCCGGGCGCTGGAGCGCAGCACTAGGAGGGCGACCCCGCCGATCCCGAGCATCCCGGCCACGATCTGGATCGGACGAATCCGGGTCTGGAGCAGCGGCACGGAGAGGACGACCACCAGCAGCGGGGTCAGGGAGTTGATCACCGCAGCCACGCCACCGGGCAGCCGGTAGGCCGCGATGAACAGCAGCGGGAACAGCGCCGAGGTGTAGAGCACGGACAAGACGTAGAAGCGGCCCAGCCACTGCCGGTTCGGCCGCCGGGTGCCGATGACCAGCACCAGCCCGGTGGGCAGTGAGCGCATCAGGGCGGCCAGCAGCGGGCGGCCCGGGGGAAGGAACTGGCTGGTCAGCAGGTAGGTCGTGCCGAAGATGATTGGGGCCAGGGCCGCGGCGTACACCCAGGGACTGGTCAGAGCGTGGGTGGCCGGCGCGGCGGTCGTCGCGGTCTGGGTCACGGGTGGGTTTCCTGGGTCGGGACGAGGTGGCTGGTGGTGCGGGTGGCGACCCAGCGGTCGCAGCGTCCCAGTTGCTCGGTCAGCACATAGCCGGCCTGTCGGTCGCCGCGGTCGGTGAGGACGGCGCCGGTGGCCGCGGCGAGCCGCTCGAGATCGGCGGGGTCGGGCAGGCGTACGGCGAGGAGGGGCAGGGTCCGCCGGATCGCGTTCACCTCCAGCGTGGACTGCACCTCCCAGCCCAGCTCGGGGGCGACGACGACGACCGCGGTCTGGGTGGGGATGGCGCGCTCCAGGACCGGGAGCAGCTCGCGCAGGCTGGCCACCGGGTCGCCGCAGACAAGGATGACCGGGTGGTCCAGGACCGCCCGGGACGACGGTGGGTCGGTGACGAAGTCCGCGGAGGCCCAGCCGGCGGGCAGGGTCAGAACGTCCGGATCCTTCAGCGAGCGGTCGAGCGCGGCCCGGTCGGCGTCGCTGAGGACGCTCGCACGGCCTCCGCTTGGCGGGCGGCGGGCCTGGAGCTCGGAGACGTACGCGGGTCCGGTCGCGGTGGGCTGGAACTGCGGGATGGCTCGTTCCGGCGGCGCCAGCATGGCCTCGGCCCGACGTCGGTTCCTGGCCCGGTCGGACAGGGCGCCGTAAAGGATGGCGGCCAGACCGACGACGACCAGCGCCACCAGTCCGATCGTCCACCCGTCCACTTCCTCAGCCTGCCACACCCCTGAGCGTGCCTCAGTACGCTGGACGGGATGAAGCCGTTCGAGAGCTGGGTGGAGCGCAAGATCCGCGAGGCCCAGGAGCGGGGCGAGTTCGACAACCTGGCCGGTCAGGGGCAGCCCCTCCCCGGCCTGAACGGTCGCGACGACGCCGACTGGTGGGTCAAGGGGTTCCTGGAGCGAGAGGGCCTGAAGGCGCCGCTCCCCACCTCTCTGGCGCTCCGCAAGGAGGCCT
>JBBQAB010000485.1:0-8332 GCA_038198385.1 Propionibacteriales bacterium | reverse complement strand
TAGGCGTCGACCCGGTCGTCATCCAGCTCGCCCGAGCCGATAGAGACCGGGCCTGACGGAGCTGGGCCCGAAGACGATGGGCCTGAGGGAAAGGGACCGGAGAAGGCGGGGCCAGAGGAGGCCGGCTTGGGGGCCGGGGCCGGACGGGCCGCCTCCGCGGGCCAGAACGGTCGTTCGCCGAGCTTCCCGTCGGGCTCGCTCTCCTCGGTGCCCGGGTCCAGCAGCCGGAACAGCGGGAGGATCGTGGTCCAGTCCGACTCGGTGTCCTCGGCCCCCTTCGTCGCGCCGGTGGCGCCCCCCGGGGCCCCGCGCTGGTCGACCAGCGGGTCGGGGCGGTCGGAGGTCAGGTGGTAGCCGGCCACCAGCTCGGCGAATGCGCGGTTGACCGCATCGCGGTCGTCTTCCCCTGGGCGTGCCATGTCAGTCCCCCGATGCCGTTCCCGTGACAGCCAGCCGACGCAGAAGCGCGACGCTGCCATCGAAGATGTCGGCCGCCTCGTAGTCGAGTGTGGCTACATGGTAGCTCCGGACCAGGGCGACGTACGAGGTGTCGGTCGAGGACACCCCGGCGCGCAGCAGAGCGAGGGACGTGGCGTCGACGACGTGGTCCTGGTCGGAGCGGTAGACCAGCAGGGGCTGGTCGACCCGGGCCAGGTTCGCGCGGACGTCGGCCCAGAGCCGGGTCTGGGAATAGAGGGCCCGCAACGGGGTGCGGTCGTAGGCCCCCTCGTCCACACCGGGTCGCGCGATGTCGTTGGAGATGCCGGCCAGCGAGGGCAGCAGCCGCAGCACGGGCAGGGCCTTCAGCCGGGGGTCCTCCAGGTTGATGGCCGGGTTGACCAGGACCAGGCCGGCCACCGCGGACCCGTGCTGCTCGGCCAGCCGCAGGGCCAGCGCGCCGCCCATCGACAGCCCGAACACGAACACCTGCTCGCACGCGGCCGACAGCTCCGCGAAGGCGGCCTCGACCGTGGCGTACCAGTCGGTCCAGCTCGTCGTGTTCATCTCCTGCCAGGTCGTCCCGTGGCCGGGGAGTCGCGGCACGCTGACCCGGAAGCCGGCGGCCTCGACCACGCGGGCCCAGGGCAGCATCGAGTGCGGTGAGCCCGTGAAGCCGTGGCAGAACAGCACCCCGACGGGGCCGGACCCGGCCGCGTACGCCTCGGCCCAGGGCCGCACGACGGCCGACGTCGGCGCGTCGGCCATCGAGGGCGGGCGTGGGGGGCGCAGGCGTAGCCGGAGGGAGGTCACGTCGAGAAGCGTGGCACGCCCTGGATCGCGACCCGTTACGCTGCGCCAAAACCTAGGGCAGTCTTCAGCCTAGGATGAGGTGAGAGGCGGAGGTGCCGGGGTGCTCTACTGGGTGTTCAAGTGGGTGGTGTTCGTGCCCGTGGTCCGCGTGGTCCTGCGGCCGACGATCGAGGGCGAGGAGCACGTGCCCGACGCGGGCCCCGCGATCCTGGTCAGCAACCACATCTCCGCGGGTGACACCTTCATGCTGCCGGCCATGATCCGCCGCCGGGTGACGTTCCCCGCGAAGGCCGAGCTCTTCAACTCCCGCAGTGTCAGTGGCCGGATCGTCGGCTGGTTCCTGCGTCAGGTTGGCCAGCTCCCGATGGACCGCTCGGGTGGTCGCGCGAGTGCGACCAGCATGGACGGGGTGCTGTCGGTCCTGCGGCGGGGCGACCTGCTCGGCATCTACCCCGAGGGCACCCGGTCGCCCGACGGCCGACTCTACAAGGGCAAGACCGGCGTCGCCCGGCTGGTCCTGCAGGCCGGGGTGCCGGTCATCCCCGTCGGCATGGTCGACTCCCAGCTCGTCCCTGCCCGGCTGACCCCGACCCCGGTGGTGCGCCACCCCCAGATCCGGATCGGCCCGCCGCTGGACTTCACCGCGTACGCCGGGGCCGGCAACGACCGGAACGTGCTGCGCTGGGTCACCGACGAGATCATGGCCACCGTGATGGACCTGTCGGGCCAGACCTACGTGGACGCGTACGCGACCTCGGTCAAGGACGCCGCCCAGGAGGGCCGCGACGTCAGCACCCGGGTGGTGGCCCGACCCGGTGCGGGTCGGCCGGTGCCGCCCGTTCCGGCCCCACGCGTGGTGGCCGGGGCCGCGCCGGCCGAGGAAGGCACCAGGTGAGTGACGAGCTCGTCTCGGTCGACCCGGCCGGCAAGGTCTCGGTCGAGGGCAGCGGTGGTGGACGCGGGATCTACTGGGTCCTGAAGAACCTGCTCCTCGGCCCGGCGATCAGCAAGATCTTCCGTCCGCACGAGGAGGGCACCGAGAACGTGCCCCGCCAGGGCGCAGCCATCCTGGCGAGCAACCACCTGTCCTTCGCGGACTGGCTGTTCATGCCGCTGGCCCTGGACCGGAGGGTGACCTTCGTGGCCAAGTCGGACTACTTCACCGGGGTCGGGGTCAAGGGCTGGGCCCAGAAGCGGTTCTTCGCCGGCACCGGCCAGGTGCCCATCGACCGCACCGGCGGCCGGGCCAGCGAGGGTGCGCTGCGCGCCGGGATGAAGGTGCTGCAGCGCGGCGAGCTGTTCGGCATCTATCCCGAAGGCACCCGCAGCCACGACGGCCGGCTCTACAAGGGGCGGACGGGCGTAGCGCGGATGGCCCTGCTTGCCAAGGTCCCCGTCATCCCGACCGCCGTGATCGGCACCGACGTGATCGCCCCACCCGGCAAGATCGTCACCAAGATCGTCAGCCCGACGGTCCGCTTCGGCACGCCGCTGGACTTCTCCCGCTACTACGGGATGAGTGAGGACCGCTTCATCCTGCGCTCGATCACCGACGAGATCATGTACGCGATCATGGAGCTCTCCGGCCAGGAGTACGTCGACCTGTACGCGCCCACGGCCAAGGAGCAGGCGGCCCGGGAGGCCAAGGCCCAGGAAGCCGACGAGGTCTCGCCCCAGGCCTGAGCGTCCGCCCGCCCCGGGGCAGGGCCCGTGCGCCCGCGCCTCTGCTCACCCCGGCCCGGGTCCATCCGTTGGCAAACCGGTGGCGCCGGGAGGCCGGTCAACTAAGGTGTCGGGGTGCCCGAGACGACCGAGGTCCCCACGCTGGCTGCGCTGCATGCGCTCAACCCGCTCCAGCAGCCGACCTATGCCGACGCCTCCGAGCTCGAGGGTGTGATCGGCCGGCTCCGGAAGCTTCCGCCCCTGGTCTTCGCGGGGGAGTGCGACGCGCTCCGGGCCAAGATGGCCAGTGTCGCGGCCGGTGAGGCTTTCGTCCTGCAGGGCGGGGACTGCGCCGAGACCTTCGACGGGGTGACCGCGGCCAACATCCAGGGCAAGCTCCGGACTCTGCTGTCGATGGCCGTCGTCTTGACCTACGCCGCCCAGGTGCCGATCGTGAAGCTCGGCCGGATGGCCGGCCAGTACGCCAAGCCGCGCAGCTCGGCGAACGAGACCCGGGGCGACCTCACCCTCCCGGCCTACCGCGGTGACGCGGTCAACGGCTTCGACTTCACCCCCGGGTCCCGGCGGCCCGACCCGCAGCGGCTGCTGGGGGTCTACAACGCCTCCGCGGCCACCCTCAACCTGAGCCGGGCCTTCGTCACCGGCGGCTTCGCCCACCTGCGCAGCGTGCACAGCTGGAACGCCGACTTCGTCAAGAGCTCCGCGGCCGGGGTGGAGTACCAGAACCTGGCCGGGGAGATCGACCGTGCGCTGGCGTTCATGGTCGCCTGCGGCATCGACGAGGACGTCTTCCGCACCGTGGACTTCTACAGCAGCCACGAGGCGCTGATCATGGAGTACGAGCACGCGTTGACCCGGATCGACTCCCGCACCCAGCTGCCGTACGGCACCTCGGGTCATTTTCTGTGGATCGGCGAGCGCACCCGCCAGCTCGACGGGGCCCACGTGGAGCTGCTACGCCACGTCCGCAACCCGCTCGGGGTCAAGCTCGGTCCCACGACCACCGCCGACACCGCGCTGGAGCTGGCCGACCGTCTGGACCCTGAGCACGAGCCCGGGCGCGTCACCTTCATCACCCGGATGGGAGCGGGCAGGGTCCGCGAGATCCTGCCCGAGGTGGTGGCCAAGGTGACGGCCAGCGGCCGCCAGGTCGCCTGGGTCTGCGACCCGATGCACGGCAACACCTTCGAGGCCCGCAACGGCTACAAAACCCGGGCCTTCTCCGACGTGATCGAGGAGCTGAACGGCTTCTTCGACGTGCACGAGGAGCTGGGGACGTGGCCCGGAGGCGTGCACGTGGAGCTCACCGGTGACGATGTCACCGAGTGTGTCGGGGGGAGTGACGACCTCGTCGAAGCCGATCTCGTGAACCGCTACGAGACGCTGTGCGACCCCCGGCTCAACCGCAACCAGTCACTGGAGCTCGCCTTCCTGGTGGCCCAGCGTCTCACCACCGGCCGGATCCGCCGGGCCAACCCGGTCCAGTCCTACCAGCCCCTGACCCTCTAGGACCTCTCGTGACGATCGACCTCCGTTCCGACACCCTGACCGTGCCCACGCCCGGCATGCGGGAGGCCATGATGGCCGCACCGGTGGGGGACGACGTCTACGCCGAGGACCCCACGGTCAACGAGCTCGAACGGCGGACCGCGGAGCTGTTCGGCCACGAGGCGGGTCTGTTCTGCGCCACCGGCTCGCTGGCCAACCTGCTCGGCGTCCGGATGCTCGTCGAGCCCGGCCAGGAGGTGCTGTGTGACGTCGCCGCGCACATCGCCCGGGCCGAGATGGGCGCCCACGCCGCGGTCCACGGCCTGACCATGCGCACCATGCCCTCGGTCCGCGGCAGGCTCGAGCTCGACCGGGTGGCGGAAATGCTCTCGCCCTCGGCCGGTCCCCACTTGGTCTCGACCGCCGCGGTGGCGGTAGAGAACACCCACAACTTCGGCGGCGGCACGGTCCAGCCGCTGAAGCACCTGGCCGCGGTCGGGGATCTCTGCCACGCGAACGGGGTGGGCTACCACCTGGACGGGGCCCGGTTGTGGAACGCCCACGTCGCCTCCGGGGTCTCCCTGGCCACCTACGGTGCCCTGTTCGACACGGTGAGCGTCTGCTTCTCCAAGGGTCTCGGTGCGCCCGTCGGCTCGATGCTGCTCACGAGTGCGGCAAACGTGGCCCGCGCCCGGGTGCAGCGCAAGCGGCTGGGCGGCGGCTGGCGGCAGGCCGGGATGTTGGCGGCGGCGGCTCTCTACGCCCTCGACCACCACGTCGACCGGCTGGTCGAGGACCACGCCGCCGCGCGGGTGCTGGCCGAGGCGATCGACACCCAGGCGAGCGGTGCGGTGAACCTCGACGCGGTCGAGACCAACATCGTGGTCATCGGGACCGGGGAGCGGGCGGCCGGCCCGGTCGCGGCCGCCGCCGCCGAGCAGGGTGTCCGGGTCTCGGCTCTCGGCCCGCACATGATCCGCGCGGTCACCCACCTCGGGGTCAGCGCCGACGAGTGCGCCCAGGCCGGCAAGGTTCTCGGCTCGCTCCTGGCCTGACGGCCCGCACCGTTGGCCGGGCCTCCGCCCCCGGCCGGTCCTGCCCGCCCGTACGCCGGTGCCTCCGGCAGCGTCGGTGGGCTGTCCTACGGTAGGGGGATGAAGATCGCACATCTGGGCCACGCCGCCGTCCTTGTCGAGACCGACAACGCGCGACTCCTGATCGACCCCGGCAACCTCTCCGAAGGGTGGCGCGGGCTCACCGACCTGGACGCCGTCCTGGTGACCCACCAGCACCCCGACCACCTCGACCCCGAGCAGATCGGCGGCCTGCTGGCGGCCAACCCGGGGGTCCGGGTCTACGTCGAGCCCTCGGTCCTCAACCTGGTGTCCGCAGGGGACCTGCCCGGACTCGGCGACGCCACGGGGGTGGCTCCGGCGGACCAGTTCGTGGTCGGCGACGTCCTGGTCACGGCGGTCGGGGGACAGCATGCCGTCATCCACCGGGACATCCCGCGCATCGCCAACGTCGGGTTCGTGCTGCGCTCGGAGGGCCAGCCCACCTTCTTCCACCCCGGCGACGCCTACGACACCGCCCCCGAGGGGGTTGACGTGCTGGCCGTGCCGGCCCAGGCCCCGTGGGCGGCGCTGAAGGAGACCATCGACTTCGTCCGCGCCGTGCGAGCCCTAGAGGGCTTCCCGATCCACGACGAGCTGCTCAACGACCGGGGCCGGGGTATGGTCTTCGGTCGCGTCAACGACATGACCAGCACCCGGCTGGTCGACCTGCGCTCCGGCGCCGGTCACGACTTCTGAGGAGAACACCGTGAGAGTCGCCATCGCCGGAGGGCACGGCCAGATCGCCCTCAACATCCAGCGGATGCTCAGCCAGGCCGGGCACGAGGCCATCGGGATCATCCGCAACCCCGACCAGGCTGCTGACCTCCTCGTGGTCGGGGGGATCCCGCTGGTCCTGGACCTCGAACACGTGAGTGCTGACACCCTGGCCGCCGACCTCGACGGGGTCGACGCGGTGGTCTTCGCGGCCGGCAGCGGGCCGAGCGGGGGGCCGGAGCGCAAGCTCACGGTCGACCGCGACGGCGCCGTGCTGCTCGCCGACGCCGCGCAACGACGGGGCATCCGCCGCTACGTGCTCATCTCCTCGATCGGCGCGGACGGCTTCGACCCCGACTCCGAGGAGGTCTTCCAGATCTACCTCAGGGCCAAGAGCGAGGCGGACGCCGACCTGCGCGCCCGCGACCTGGACTGGACGATTATTCGGCCCGGTGCCCTGACCGACGACCCGCCCACTGGTCAGGTGCAGGCGTCCGTGTCCACCGGGCGCGGGTCCATTCCGCGCACCGACGTGGCGGCGGCCGTGGTCGAGGTCCTCGTGCACGGGCTCGCCGTCCGGCAGCAGTTCGAGCTCGTGGCCGGTGAGACCGAGTTGGCCGAGGCCCTCGCCGCGGTCGGTGGCTAGACCGGCCAGGCATCCGCCGCGGTCGGTGGCTCGATCGGCCGGCATCCGCCGCGGTCGGCGGCTCGTCCGGCCAGGCATCCAGCCGCGGTCGCCCCTGCGGCTAGGGCGGGTGTAGCGTCGGAGTAGTAGGTCATCCAGTCTGTTCGGGAGGGGTCCGGCCGGCTTCCGCCGCACCCCAGGAGCACCTGCTCCGCGCCCTCACATCGCATCATCGTCCGCCTGTGAGGTCCTCATCGTGACGTCGAACGCCTGTGCCGCCCCCGACCCGGCGGGGGTCATCCCCAAGCCGGGGAGCCCCGGCCCCGTCCGGTTCCAATCCGAGGGCCCGTCATGACCACTGACCTCTCGGTCGCACCCCGTACGGCGCCTCACTGGCGGGCCTCAAGACCCTGCCCCTGTCCGAGGTGCAGGACCGGCTGGCGACCTCGGAGAACGGGCTGAGCGGGCCGAGGCCGCCCGGCGGCTGGACCAGTACGGTCCGAACGAGATCGCCGAGCACCACACGAACGCCCTGCTGAAGTTCCTCTCCTACTTCTGGGGCCCCATTCCCTGGATGATCGAGATAGCGGTCATCCTGTCCGGCGTGGTCGGGCACTGAGCCGACTTCGTCATCATCTCGGTGCTGCTGGTGGCCAACGCCCTGGTCGGCTTCCTCGAGGAGCGGCAGACCGGCAACGCGGTCGCCGCCCTGAAGGCCAAGCTCGCGATCACGGCCCAGGTCCGACGTGACAATACCTGGGTCACCCCTCCGGCCCGGGACCTGGTACCCGGAGAGGTCATCCGCCTGCGGCTGGGTGACATCATCCCGGCCGACGCCCGTCTGCTGGACGCCGACGAGATCGAAGTCGACCAGTCGGCGCTGACCGGTGAGTCCCTGCCGGTCACCTGTGCGGCGGGGGACCCCGTCTACTCCGGGTCGATCGTCCGTCGGGGCGAGATCAACGGGCTGGTCTACGCCACCGGCACCCGTACCTATTTCGGCAGGACCGCGGAGCTGGTCCAGGACGGCGGACGGGCAGCCAATTCCAGCGGGCCGTGCCGAAGATCGGCAACTACCTGATCGTGCTCGCGGCGGGGCTGGTGGCCGTGATCATCTTCGTGTCGTTGCTGCGAGGCGACCCGATCCTGACCACCCTGCAGTTCTCGCTCGTGCTGACCGTGGCCGCGATCCCCGTCGTGATGCCCACGGTGCTCTCGGTGACGATGGCGGTCGGAGCCCGCCTGCTGGCCACGAAGCAGGCGATCGTCTCGAAGCTCGTCGCGATCGAGGAGCTGGCCGGGGTCGACATCCTGTGCGCCGACAAGACCGGCGCCCTCACCCAGAACTCCCTGACCCTGGGGGAGCCGTTGTGTGCCGCCGGGGTGAGTGCTGAGCAGGTCATGACGGCCGCAGCGCTGGCCTCCCGGGCCGACAACGACGACCCGATCGACCTCG
>JBBQAB010000484.1:0-4295 GCA_038198385.1 Propionibacteriales bacterium | reverse complement strand
GGACCAGTTCACCTACGCGGAGCGGGCCACCGACTGGCGGGGGAACAACAACATCGCCGAGTCGCTCTTCGCCCAGCTGAGCCGGGAACCGCACCCGGTCCCGACGTGGGTGGTGGTGGGGGCGGGCACCGGCGGGACGAGCGCGACCATCGGCCGCTACTTGCGGCTCAAGACCCACCCCACCCAGCTCTGCGTGGTCGACCCCGAGGGCTCGGCCTTCCACCGCTCCTGGACCACTGGCGACGTGAACGTCGCGGCCGCCGGCTCCCGGATCGAGGGCATCGGCCGGCCGCGGGTCGAGGCCAGCTTCGTCCCGGCCGTCGTCGACCGGATGATCGCCGTGCCCGACGCGGCGTCCATCGCCACAATGCGCTGGTGCACCGGGCTGATGGACCGGTGGGTGGGCGGCTCCACCGGGACCAACATGTGGGGGGCGCTGCAGCTGGTGTCGGAGATGGTGGCGGCCGGGGTCCGCGGCAGCGTGGTCACCCTGCTCTGCGACGACGGCCGCCGCTACGCCCGCACGTACTACGACGACGACTGGGTCGCCCGGCAGGGCTGGGACCTCGCCCCGCACCGGGCCACGCTGGACGCGTTCATGACCGCCGGGGTCTGGCCCCGCCCCTGAGCGCCGCGTCGTCGGTGGGTCAGGCGATCGGGGTCAGGCATGAGGGGTCAGGCTCCTTCGCGGGTCGCGCACCGCAGCGGGTCAGCGACTTCAGCGGGTCAGGACCAGGGGCAGGGCGAGGGCGGCGGCGCAGGCCAGCTCGGCGGAGCCCGTGGCCTTCAGTACTGCGATCAGGGCCGGGCCCTGCGCCCCGGAGCGGATCGCCCGGGCGGCCGGCAGGATCAGCGCCCAGCCCAGCAGCCCGGCCACGGCCCACCAGGTGGTGAGGGCGGCGACGACGACCACCGCGATCCCGGCCACGGCGACCAGCGCGAGATAGAGCCCGCGGGTCCGGGCGTCACCGAGCCTGGTGGCCAGGGTGCGCTTGCCGACCTGGCTGTCACCGCGCAGGTCCCGCAGGTTGTTGGCCACCAGGATCGCGCAGGCCAGGCTCCCCACGCCGACCGCGGCGACCACGACGGCAGGGCTGACCCGGCCGACCTGGACGTACGCCGTCCCGCACACCGCGACGAGGCCGAAGAAGACGAAGACGAAGACCTCACCGAGGCCGAGATAGCCGTACGGGCGGCGGCCGCCGGTGTAGTACCAGGCGGCGAGCACGCAGGCCGCCCCGACGATGAGCAGCCACCAGTGACCGGTGAGCACGACCAGTCCGAGTCCGGCGAGCGCGGCCACCCCGAAGCAGGCGAAGGCGGCTGCCTTGACCGCACCCGGGGCGGCGGTCCCGGAGCCCACCAGACGGAGCGGCCCGACCCGGTCCGCGTCGGTCCCGCGGATCCCGTCGGAGTAGTCGTTGGCGTAGTTGACCCCGACCTGCAGGGCCAGGCTCACCACCAGGGCGAGCAGGGCCGTGACCGGGGCGAAGCCGCCTTCGAACACGGCCAGCCCGGTCGCGGCGACGACCGGGGACAGAGCCGCCGGCAGCGTACGGGGGCGGGCACCCGCCAGCCACTGGCCGGCGGTCGGGTGGGGTGGGGCGGACGCGGTCACGCGGACTCTTTCTGGACCAGGGCCACCAGGGCCGGCCGGTCGATCTTGCCGCTGCTCGTACGGGGCAGGGCGGTCAGGTGGTGCAGGAGACGGGGGGCCGCGTACGCCGGGCCCGAGCAGGAGAGCCACCGGCGGAGGTCGGCGAGGTGGGCGGGTCGGTCGGCGACGGCGACCACGACGGTGCCCCACTCCGGGTCGGGGACACCGACCACGGCCACCTCCGCGCCCTGCCAGCCCGGCCAGCCCCGGAGCCGCTGCTCCACGTCGGCCAGGTCGACGTTCAGCCCGCCGCTGACCACCACGTCGTCGACCCGACCGAGGACGACCAGCCGGTCGTTCTCCCAACGGCCGCGGTCCCCGGTGCTGAGCCGGCCCTCCCGCAGTGCGGCGGCGGTCAGGTCGGGGCGGCCCCGGTAGCCGGAGAACAGGGTGGGACCTGACAGTGCGACCCGACCGGTGTCGTCCAGGTGCACGCCGACCCCGTCCAGGGGCCGACCGTCGTAGACGACCCCGCCGCAGGTCTCGCTCATGCCGTAGGTGGTGACCACCGTGATGCCGAGCTCCCGGGCGCGGACCAGCAGCTCGTCCTCGGCGGCGCCGCCGCCGAGCAGCACCGTGTCCACGCGGGTGAGCGCGGCGGCGGTCCGCGGGTCGCGGCACGCCCGGGCCAGCTGGGTGGGGACCAGCGAGAGGTAGCGACGCGGGCCGAGCCGGTCCAGGGCCTGCGGCAGGTCGCTCAGGTCGGGGTGGACGGTCACCCACCCGGTGCCCGCCGCCAGCGCCCGGACGAGGACCATCAGCCCGGCCACGTAGTGGCCCGGCAGGGCGAGCACCCAGTCCCCGGGTCCGCCCAGGCGGGCGTGGGTGGCCACCGCTGAGGTGAGCAGCGCCGTCCGGCTGAGCACCACGCCCTTCGGCCGGCCGCTCGAGCCCGACGTCGACACCACCGTCCCGACGTTGGCCTCCTCGAGCGGCTCGGCCGGAGCGAGCATGGCCAGCGTGCGCGCGCGCTCGTCCGGGTCGGGCGGCAGGGGGGCGACCGGCGCGCCGCCCGCCAGGGCCTCGGCCAGGGCCGGGGCCAGGTCGGGGGGGTCCACCGGAGTCAGGCGTACGGCTCCGTCGGTCACGTGCCCAGGTTAGGCCCCGGTCACAGCCGGGGACGGGTCTGCCTGCGGCCGGGGTCAGGCCCGGCGGTGAGATAGGCGACACTGAGGCGGTGCCGGCCGCCCTCACGACCTTCGACCTCCCGATGCGGATGCGCTTCCGCGGCCTCAGCACCCGGCAGGGGATGGTCTGGCGCGGCGACGTCGGCTGGGCGGAGTGGAGCCCGTTCCTGGACTACGACGGACCCGAGCTCGTGCCGTGGTGGCGGGCGGCGCGGGAGGCGGCCGACCTCGGCTGGCCCGCCCCGGTGCGCGACACGGTTCCGGTGAACGCGACTGTTCCCGCCGTCGACCCGGTCACCGCCCACGCGCTGGTCCGGGCCTCGGGCTGCCGGACCGCCAAGGTCAAGGTCGCCGAGCGCGGCCAGTCGCTGGCCCAGGACGTGGCCCGGGTGGAGGCCGTCCGCGACGCGCTGGGCCCCACAGGGCACGTGCGCGTGGACGCCAACGGCGGCTGGAGCGTGGACGAGGCCCTGGTCGCCGTCCGGCAGCTGGACGCGTACGCGCTGCAGTACGTCGAGCAGCCCTGCCGCACGGTCGAGGAGCTGGCCGACCTCCGCCGCCGTCTGGCCCGGGCCGGGCGGGCGGTGCCGATCGCGGCGGACGAGTCCATCCGCCGGGCCGAGGACCCCTATCGGGTGGTCGCCCTGGAGGCCGCCGATGTCGCCGTCCTCAAGGTGCAGCCGCTGGGCGGGGTCCGGGCCTGCCTGCAGATCGCCGAGCGGATCGGTCTGCCGGTGGTGGTCTCGAGTGCGCTGGAGACCTCCGTGGGGATCGCGGCCGGGCTGGCCCTGGCCGGCTGCCTGCCGGACCTGCCCTACGCCTGCGGTCTGAACACCGTGCCGCTGCTCGCCGGGGACCTCGTCGCCGACCCGCTAGAGGCCCGGGAGGGGATGCTGCGGGTCGGTCCCGTCGAGGTGGACCCGGCGCGGCTGGCCGCCCACCGGGCGCCGGCGGCGGCGGACCGGCACTGGAGGCAGCGGCTGGAGCGGACCCGCACGCTGGTCGGGGAGCGGGGGACGGCGGTCGGTGGTCACGGTGGGTGAGGCCCTGGACTGCGCCCAGCGGGTGGTCGCCGAGCTTCTCGGCCAGGGGGTCCGGGAGGCGGTGCTCTGCCCGGGCTCGCGGAGCGCCCCGCTGGCGTACGCGCTGGAGGCGGCCGAGCGCGCCGGCCAGCTGCGGCTGCACGTCCGGGTCGACGAGCGGACCGCCGCTTTCCTGGCGCTCGGGCTGACCAGGGCCGGCGGCCGGCCGGTGGTCGTGGTCACCACCTCGGGCACCGCGGCCGCGAACCTGCACCCCGCGGTGCTGGAGGCCTGGCACAGCCACCTGCCCCTGGTCGCCCTCACCGCGAGCCGGCCCCGCTCCCTGGTCCACACCGGGTCCAACCAGACCACCGACCAGCACGAGCTGTTCGACGCGCACGCCGTGGCCTACGCCGCGCTCTCCGACACCACGGTGGACGGGGCGGGCTGGCGGTTCGAGGTCACTCGGCTGCTCGTCGCGGCGCAGGG
>JBBQAB010000483.1:0-2064 GCA_038198385.1 Propionibacteriales bacterium | reverse complement strand
GGCGATGTCGACCCGGAACGCCTGCTCGTAGTCGTAACGCTCGAGCAGGCTGCGCAGCCGCCACCCTTCCGGGGCCTGCCGGGAGAACGTCCGCACCTGGGGAGCGGAGAGGTCGGTCCACGCCAGCGCGGGGGTCTCCGGCGGCTCGTCGGTGCCGACCACCGCAGCCAGCGGTCGCTCGGCGGCGAAGCCACAGGCCTCGAGCATCCGGTGCAGGTGGCAGAGCTCGAGGAAGTCGGCCTCGCGGCCCCCGATCCGCAGCACCTGGCCCGGCCACGGGGCGGCGTCGGCGGGCGCGGGGTGCTCGAGCCGGGAGACCAGGGGGCCAGGGTCCTCGGGCTCCTGACGACGGTCGCGGTCGAGGATCTTGTGGAACCGCACCTCGACCACGTGGTAGCCCGGCCGGCCGTCGGGCCGGTCGGTACCCCGGACGAGCAGGTCGGGGCGTCCCGTCCGATGACCGACGTGATCCACCGGCAGGACGGCTCCGATGACGACCGCGGCGCCCGACGCCAAGGCCACTCGGCAGGCCTCGACGGCCGTCTCCGGGTCCTCCTGGGCGAGCAGCCGGAGGTCGACCACCCGACCGGGGGTCCGGGCGATGACGGCGTCCAGCACCTTGGCCTCGAACGCGGCCCCGCTGTCGAACAGGGCCACCAGCCGGTCCGACAGCTCGACCGCGGGTCGCCGGAGCGTGGGGTCGTGGTCGTTCTGCGTCCTTACGGCGCAGCGACGGGCCGCGTACGGGCCGAGCAGGATGGTCGGAGCCGCGCCCGCGGACCCGCGGCCCGCGCTGGCCGGCTCGGCCGCGGTCTCGTCGTCGGCGACCGCGGGGGCGCTCACGCGTAACCCCGGTGCAGCGCGACGATGCCCTGCGACAGGTTGCGCCAGGACACGTCGTGCCAGCCGGCCTCAGCCAGCCGGGCGGCGAGGGTGGGCTGGTCGGGCCAGGCCTGGATGGACTCCGCGAGGTAGCTGTACGCCGCGGGGTTGGAGGAGACCAGGGCGGCGATCTTGGGGATGGCCGCGACGAGGTAGTTGGCGTAGACGGCGCGGAACGGGCGCCAGGTGGGGGTCGAGAACTCGCAGACCACGAGGACCCCGCCGGGTCGGGTGACCCGACGCATCTCGGCCAGGGCCGCGGCGGTGTCCTCCACGTTGCGCAGCCCGAACGAGATGGTGACGGCGTCGAAGCTGTCCGAGGCGTAGGGCAGGGCCAGTGCGTCGCCGGCCACGAAGCTCAGCTCGGGCTTGCGCTGCTTGCCGACGCGCAGCATCCCGAGCGAGAGGTCGGTGGGCACGACCGTCGCCCCGGCCCGGGCGAACGGCTCACTCGAGGTCCCGGTCCCCGCGGCCAGGTCCAGGACCAGCTGACCCGGGCGTGGGTCGACGGCCTCGACCACGAGCTCACGCCAGGCCCGGTCCTGACCCAGCGACAGCACGTCGTTGGCCAGGTCGTAGCGGGCGGCCACCCGGTCGAACATCGAGGCCACGTCCGCCCGACGCTTGTCGAGGGTGGCGCGGCCGGGTCCGGGGTGGCCCGCAGCGGGGTGACCGGGGTCAGAGACAGATCGATCAGGCACAGGCACAGACTGCCACGGACGACCGACAGATTCCGGGGCGGCGGCCAGGCCGCCTAGAGCGTGACCGCGGCCTGCAACGGCTGTGTCGGCGTCGCTGACCCACCCGCAGGCTCGATCGTGACGGCCAGACCGGTCGACGTCGCCACCGGACCCTCGAGGAACTGCCGCTCGTTGCCTCCGCCGGCAACCGTCCGGTCAGGCACCGCGGCCGAACTCTGGTCCAGGGTCCAGATCTGGTAGGCCTTTCCGGACCCGGGGGCCGGCAGGTCGTTGCCGATGAACATCGCCTTGTTCATGCTGGCCGAGACCACGAAGGACACCTGGGCGCCGTTGCGCATCGTGGTGGGGTAGATCTTGGCGTCCGGCGCGGCCAGCAGCTGGGTCTCTAGCGATACCGAGGCCACCTGGGCCTGCTGGCCCTGGACCAGCGAGAAGGCCCACGAGCCCAGACTCAGAGCGACCACCGTCACGGCGGCCACGG
>JBBQAB010000482.1:0-4670 GCA_038198385.1 Propionibacteriales bacterium | reverse complement strand
GGTCGTCGGGGCGTACGCGGCGACGAGGACGGCGGGCCCGGCGGCGGCGCTGCGCAGCGCCAGCACGTCCCGGGAGTGGGGGTAGGGCGCCCGCTGCTCCGACAGCAGGTCGTCACCGTCGTCCCACAGGGCGACCAGACCGAGATCTCGGACCGGGGCGTACGCCGCCGCGCGGTTGCCGATGACCACCTGCACCTGTCCGCGGAGCGCGGAGAGGAACGCGCGGTAACGCGCCGCCGGGCCGGCCTCGGCGACCAGCACCGCGAAGGACCGGGGCCCCAGCACAGCGGCGCAGGCGGTCTTCAGCAGCTGCAGGTCGCGTTGGTCGGGCACCACGATGACGCTGCCGCGGCCTCCTTCCAGCGTGGCCCGGGCGGCGGTGGCCAGGCCCAGGGCCCAGTCGGCGGCCGGGGTGGCACTGGGGGTGACCTGCCACAGCGCCCGGGGGCTGCTCCCCCGCCGCAACGCGGCGAGGAAGGCCGCCCCGGTGGCGTAACCGGGCAGCGGGCCGGCCGGCGCCTGGTCGGGCAGGGCGGGGCGGGCCGCAGGGTCGGTCCCGTCCCCCGGGCCCGGCACCGCCTGCTCGGTGGCGGCGTGCCGGGGCGGCACGGCCAGCCGCATGACGTCGCAGAACAGCCCGGCGTAGTGGTCGGCGACCCGCCGGACCAGGTCGGCGACGGCCTGAGTCAGCACCGGCTCGGGTGACACCACCTTGTGCAGCGCGGCCAGCCTGCCGTCGTGCTCGCTGCGTGCGAGCCGCCCGAGGACGAACCCGTCCCGCAGTCGTCCCGCGAAGCGGACCCGGACCCGGGCTCCGGGCACCGCCTCGGCGTCCTGGGCGGGGGTGACGGCGTAGTCGAAGGGGCGGTCGAGGTGGGCCAGCCCGATGTCCACGGCCACCCTCGCGACCGGACCCTCGACCGGTTCGGGCGCGCCCTCTGACGGTTCGGGACCGTGACCCCCACCCGCACGGGGCGCGACGTCACGGGGCTGGGGCACACCCGATGATAGGCAGCCGGCGCTGGCAGTCTCGCCGAGCAGCAGACCGGGTCCGTCGCTGGCAGAGTGTGCCCATGCCCGACGAGACCACCGGCCGCTCCCCGACCGACCACGAGCACCGGATCCGGCTGCTGCTGGCCTTCCTCGGCACGGCGATGGTGGCGACCGGACAGCCCGTCTCCGAGATCGAGGACGAGCTGACCGAGGTCAGCAGCCAGCTGGGTTACCCGGACGTCCAGGTCGCCGCCGGTCCGACCGGCATCACGCTGAGCCTGTCCAGCGGGGAGCCGGCGACGTACGAGGCGGTCAAGCGGTCCCTCCGGCTGGACCAGGCGGCCGAGGTGCGGACCATCCGCTACCGGCTGCTGCGGGACCTCGTGTCGGTGGAGGACGCCATCTCCGACCTCCTCCAGCTCGGGTCCCGCCCGCCCCGCTACCCGCTCTGGCTGGCCAACGTGGGCTGGGTCGGCATCGCCACCGGCATCGCCTTGATCCTGCAGCCCGGATGGGCCAACGTCGCGTTCGCCATCCTCGGCAGCCTGATCGTGCTCGGGCTCTACCGGCTGGGACAGCGCTACCACCTGGTGGCGACGCTGCTGCCGACGTTGGCGGCCTTCATCCTCGCCTGTCTGGTCTTCGGCGCCGCCGACCTCGGTCTCCTGGAGGGGCCGCTGAGGACCCTGCTGCCGCCGCTGGCCGTCCTGCTGCCCGGAGCGCTGATCGTCACGGCCATGTCCGAGCTCGCCGCCGGCGACATGATGGCCGGGTCGGCCCGCCTCATCTTCGGCGGGGTCCAGGTCCTGCTGTTCACCCTCGGCATCGTGGCGGCTGCCCGGCTGCTCGCCGTGCCACCCAGCCAGCTGAGCAACGTCCGCGTCAGCGAGATCGGCTGGTGGGCCGCACCGCTGGGTCTGGTCCTGCTCAGCCTGGGGGTCGGGCTGCTGGAGAGCCCGTCGCTGCGGCTGCTGCCGTGGATCTTCCTGGTCCTGGTCATCGCCTTCGCGGCCCAGACGCTGGGACAGCAGGTGGCCAGCACGACGGTCGGCAGCTTCCTCGGCGCCACCGCGGCCACCCTCGGGTCCTACCTGGTCGAGGCGATCCGGCCCGAGCTGCCGCGACTGGTGGTCTTCCTGCCCGCGTTCTGGCTGCTGGTGCCCGGCAGCCTGGGCGTCCTGACCGCCACGGCGCTGGTCATCGACACCAACAGCGCCCTCCAGACCGCCATCGACGTCTTCGCCGTGGTCAGCGCCATCTCGCTGGGGCTGCTGGTCGGGTCGGCGGTCGCCCACGCCATCCAGCGGGTCCTGCTGCGCGCCCGCCGGCTCCGGCTCCGAGCCTCCTGAGCCGACCGCCCGTCGGGCTCACCCCGTACGCCCGCCTTGACGCCGCCCCGTAGGAGCCACGCTCAGCCGCCCGGGGCCCCGGGCGGTCACCGTGTGAGGTACGGCGAGATCGGCCACCACACGATCGTGGTCGCTACCCGCGCTGACCAGGGTCCGGAAGCCGGTGACGGCCACCTCGGAGGTGACCAGGAGGTGGTCCAGGCGCATCACCGGGGCCATCGGGGCCGACCAGCGCGGCCAGGTGGCGCCCAGAGCGCGGCCGGCGACGCAGAAGGCGTCCCGCAGCCCCGCCCGGAGCAGCCCCCTCAGGGCCGGATGATCCAGGGTGGCGTTGAAGTCCCCGGCCAGCACCATCGGGATGGGGGAGCCCGCGACCAGGTCTCCCAGAGCGTACAGCTGGTCACGCCAGCGGCCCAGCTGGGCCCCCGCGCCGGGGTTGAGGAGATGCACCGAAACGACCAGGACCGGTCCGGCCGGGGTCTCCACCCGGCCGGCCGTGACCGGGGACCCGGCCAGGTCCAGGACGCGACCGTCGCTCAGGGGCAGCCGGGAGAGCAGAGCGGACCCGAAGTAGCCCGTCTGCGGGTCGAGAACCCGGTGGGTGAAGGAGTCGAGCACGCCGGCCCGGTCCAGGGCGGCCAGGTGTTGGGGGGTCACCTCCTGCAGCGCCCAGAGGTCGGCCTGGTCGGTCGCCAGCGACGCAGCGAGCCGATCCACGCTCGGGTTCTCCACCAGCATGATGGCCGAGACGACCCGCAGCCGCATCGCACCGACCGCGGTCGGGTCGGGCCGGTTCCGGCCCCCGCCGAGACGGTCAGGGCCACCTGGACCAGGCTCAGGGCGGCCGACCAGCGGGTGAGCCGACCTCGGCCCCGCCAGGCCGACCACAGGGTCAGCGGGTGTGCCGGCGCCAGCAGGAACCGGGCCACACCCTGGACCGCCACGACCAGCTTGTGGCCGTCGGGGGCGACGGCCCGGACCACGGCGACGAGCGTGAGAGCGCTCGCGAGGCTGTACCCGACCGTACGCCCGGTGCGCTCAGCCCACGTCGGGGACAGTGCTGCCGGCCACCCTAGCTCGCCCCGGCCAGGATGCCGGACAGGCAGTGCGCGAGACCCCGTGAGTCGATGGGTTTGGTGAGGACGGCCTGGACCCCGGGTCGTCCGCGTTCCACGCCCCCGTCGCCCCCCAGCTCGGCGAACTCGCTCATCCCGGTGACCAGGACGAACGGCACCCCCAGACCCAGGCCGCGAACGGCGTGCAGGAGGTCGACCCCCGTGCCGTCGGGGAGGCAGTAGTCACTCAGGATCAGGTCGGGGGTCGCGCGGCCGACCGCCTCCGCGGCGCGGGCCACGGTGTCGGCCTCGCTGACCTGGTGTCCTAGCCGGCGGACCATGTGCGACAGCACCAGGCGCGACACGGTGTCATCGTCGACTACCAGCACGTGGGCCGACGGCGGTCGGCCCGTCATGCTGCACCGTGGGCGTTGACCACCGTCGACATCTGGTCGAACTGGGTCAGGGAGAACACCCGGAGGGCCTCGGGATGCTGGGGCCGGACCAGGACCAGGTCAACCTGCCGGGGCAGCCCGACGGGCTTGCGGCCGGGAGCCCGCGTGCTCGGCGCCGCACCGGGGGTCAGCGACGGGTCAGCAGTAGCCATGAGTTGGTTCCGTTCTCGCGGGTGTAGACAAGATCGTCGACGAGCTGCCGAACGATCGCAAGGCCGCGCCCGTGGACCTGAGGTACCCCGGGCGCCGGCTCGGGCTCGGGTGCTGTCGAGGGGGCGAACGCGCGGCCCTGGTCGGTGACGAGCAGCCGGATCTCACCGGGGTCGACCGAGCCGTCGACCCGTATCGCCCCCGGTCCCCCGTCGTAGGCGTGCCGCACCACGTTCACGCTGATCTCGTGCAGGGCGAGCTCCAGGGCGCCCTGGTGGCCGGCCGCACCGCCACGGACGAGGAGGTCAATCAGCCACGGGCTGAGCTCACGCACCGCGGCCAGGTCGGAGTCGAGTTCGAGGGTGGCGGTAACGGCCCCAGTCGTCGGCCCCGGTACCCCGAGCCCGGCTCTGGCGGGGGCCAGGACGAGCAGGGTCTGGTCGTCGGCGGCGGCCGTGCCGTCGGCGTGTGCGTCAAGCGAGGCCAGCAGGTCATCACCCAGCTCGGTCGCCGAGGCGGCGGGCGTCTGGCCGCAGTCATCGATGAAGTCCTCGTACGTCCGCATCTCCCCGCCCGGGCCCGGCTGCTCAACCAGGCCATCGGTGCCGATCACCAGCCGGGACCCCGGCCCGAAGGCCAGCTCCTCGGTGTCGGGCCGCAGCCCGAGC
>JBBQAB010000481.1:0-2027 GCA_038198385.1 Propionibacteriales bacterium | reverse complement strand
GCCATCGCCGCCGGTCTGAGCGAGCTCCTCGGGGACCAGGTGGTGGTCCGGATCGCCACCCAGGACCAGCCCGAGCACGGCCTGACTGACGAGGTCCTGGCCGACACCGACGTGCTCACCTGGTGGGGCCACATGACCCACGCCGACGTCGACGACGCAGTCGTGGCCAAGGTCCACCAGCGGGTGCTCGGCGGGATGGGCCTGCTGGCCCTGCACTCGGCGCACTTCTCCAAGATCTTCAAGGCCCTGATGGGCACCACCTGCTCGCTGGCCTGGCGCAACGAGGGCGAGACCGAGCTGGTCTGGAACGTCTCACCCGCGCACCCGATCAGCCAGGGCGTACCCCAGCCGATCGTGATCGAGAAGCAGGAGATGTACGGCGAGTTCTTCGACATCCCCGCCCCGGACGAGCAGGTGTTCCTCTCCACCTTCAGTGGCGGCGAGGTCTTCCGGTCCGGCTGCACCTGGCGCCGCGGCAAGGGCAAGGTGTTCTACTTCTCACCCGGTGACCAGGACTACCCCGTCTACCACCACCACGACATCAAGCGGGTCCTCGCGAACGCGGTCCAGTGGGCCGCACCCGACGAGGCGGCCGACTTCGTGCCCCCGCAAGTGCTGAACAGCCCCGCCCCGCAGTTCACCGGATCGACCCGTCAAGGAGACCCCGCATGAGCACGACCCCGAAGAGCCTGCGCGCCGGAGTGGTCGGCCTCGGCTGGGCCGGACAGCAGCACATGGCCGCGTATGCCGGAGCCGAGGGCGTCGAGCTCGTCGGTCTCGCTGGCATGGAGGACGCCGCCCTGGCCACCCTCGGTGACCAGTACGGCGTGGCCACCGAGCACCGCTACCACGACTGGCTCGACCTGGTCGAGAACGGCGAGCTGGACGTCATCAGCATCGCCACCCCGACCACCCTGCACCGCCCGATCGCGGTGGCCGCGCTGGACGCCGGCCTGCACGTCCTGTCGGAGAAGCCGATGGCCGAGAACGGCGACGCGGCCCGCGAGATGGTCGAGGCCGCCGAGCGTAGCGACCGCGTCCTCGACGTGTCCTTCAACCACCGCCAGCGCGGCGACGTCCAGACCCTGAAGAAGCTCGTCGACGCGGGCGTCCTGGGCCAGATCTACTACGCCAAGGCCGGCTGGCTGCGGCGCGAGGGCATCCCCGGCCTGGGCAGCTGGTTCACCCGCAAGGCCACCGCCGGCGGCGGCCCACTGATGGACATCGGCGTGCACATGCTCGACATGGCCCTGTTCCTGCTCGGTGAGCCCACCGTCACCTCGGCGACCGCGGCGATCTACGCCGAGTTCGGCCCCCACGGCCGCGGCGGCTCCAGCAACGCAACCATGGTCAAGACCGGGGTGACGGGGGACGCCTTCGACGTGGAGGACCTCTCCACCGCCTTCCTGCGCCTCGACGGCGGCGGCACGCTGCTGCTGGAGTCCAGCTGGGCCCAGTGGATCCCGCGCGACGAGGCGTACGTCACCCTGTACGGCTCCGACGGCGGCGCGACCCTCCGCTGGGGCGGCACCCAGTTCGACCCCTGGCGCAGCCTGGACATCTGGACCGAGAAGGACGGCATCCCGGCCACCCTCGACCCGGCCGTGCCCCCGGACGGCCAGCACGTGGCCAGCGTCGTGCAGTTCCTGGACAAGGTCCGCTCGTCCGACTTCAGCAACCACCGCGGTCACCAGGCGCTGTCCCGGGCGCTCGTGGTCGACGCCTGCTACGCCTCCGCCGCCCAGGGCGGCGAGGTCGCCCTGTCGTAGGCGCGCCCTGTCGTCGTCGCACCCTGCCGTCGTCGCACCCTGGCGTCGTCGCACCCTGGCGTCGTCGGACGCCGTCGTGCGTGTGCCGGCGCAGCACGCCGACCGCGACACGACCGCTCGACACGCTGACCACTTTCATAACGGTCGCGTCTCAGCTGGCGCGCGGGCACTGATTCCCGGTGACCATGATCGTGCCCCCCGACCGAACGGACCCACGATGCCTTCCCCCCGGCGTTCTGCCTCCGCGCCCGCCCGGCG
>JBBQAB010000480.1:0-4601 GCA_038198385.1 Propionibacteriales bacterium | reverse complement strand
CTGTCCCAGTGGTTCCTGCTGGTGGCCGCGTTCGGGTCCCTCTTCATGGTGGCCGGCAAGCGCTACTCCGAGATCAAGGCTCTCGGCAGCGAGGCCGGAACCCGTCGGTCCCTGGAGCGCTACTCGGAGTCCTACCTGCGCTTCACGTGGATGCTCGCCGCCGCGATGGTGCTGATCTCCTACAGCCTCTGGGCGTTCGAGAACCCGGGCGAGCACGCCCTCGGCATCCCCTGGACCGCGATCTCGATCGGCCCGTTCACCCTCGGCCTGCTCCAGTACGCCCTGGAGGTCGACCTCGGGAACGCGGGCGAACCCGAGGACGTCGTTCTTCATGACCGTGTTCTCCAAGGCATCGGACTGGTGTGGCTCGTGACTATCTCTGTGGCGGTGTTCCTGTGAACGACTTTCCCGAACGGCCCTTGGCGGGCGCCGGCAGCGTGGGCTCCGGGGTGGACCAGGTCCCGCGCATCGCCCCCTCCACGCCGGAGACCCAGCCGATGATCCCGCAGTCACTGGTGGAGCTCCACGGCTGGGGGCGAACGTCCCGCTCGATGAACCACCTGACCCAGATCGAGTCGATGGCCGGGGCGGTGTCGGCCCTGCGCACCTCCGGCGGCGACCGGGGCGTCCTCCCCCGCGGGCTGGGCCGCAGCTACGGCGACGCCGCCCAGAACAGCGGCGGCACTGTGCTCGACCTGACCAAGATGAACCGCATCCTCTCCGTCGACGCGGACGCGGAGCCGGCCACCGTGACCGTGCAGGCCGGGGTCAGCCTGGACGCACTGATGCGCGCCCTGCTCCCCTTCCGTCTCTGGGTTCCGGTGCTCCCGGGCACCCGCCAGGTCACCGTCGGTGGGGCGATCGCCGCCGACGTGCACGGCAAGAACCACCACACCCAGGGCAGCTTCGGCAACCATGTGCGTTCGCTCGACCTGCTCACCGCGGACGGCGAGGTGCACACCATCACTCCCGGCGGCGAGCCCGGGGTCAACGAGGGCGGCCGGCTGTTCTGGGCCACCATCGGCGGCATGGGTCTGACCGGGGCCATCCTCGGGGCCACCGTGGCCCTCCAGCGGGCCGAGACCGCCTACTTCGCGGTGGACACCGACCGCTGCTCCGACATCGACGACCTGATGGCGCGGATGTCGGACGGCGACGACCGCTACACCTACTCGGTGGCCTGGTTCGACGCCGTGACCCGGGGCCGGCACATGGGGCGGGCCGTCCTGACCCGGGGGGACAAAGCGAGCCTCGCCGACCTGACCCCCAAGCTGCGCCGTGACCCGCTGAAGTTCGTGGCCCCCTCCTTCGGCACCATCCCCGAGGTCTTCCCCAACCGGATGGTCAACAAGGCGACGGCCAAGGCGTTCAGCACCGGCTGGTATCTCAAGGCGCCGAAGCACCGAGTGGGTGAGCTGCAGAACATCACCCAGTTCTTCCACCCGCTCGACATCGTGGCGGAGTGGAACCGGGTGTACGGGCCCAACGGCTTCCTGCAGTACCAGTTCGTCGTGCCGTTCTCCGCGTCGGAGACCTTCAAGCACTGCTTCGAAATGATCGTGACGTCGGGTCACCTCTCCTGCCTGAACGTGCTCAAGCGCTTCGGTCCGGGCAACGAGGCACCGCTGTCGTTCCCGATGCCAGGCTGGACCCTGACCGTGGACCTGCCCATCGAGGCGGGGCTGGAGCAGCTCTGCAACGCCCTCGACGAGCAGGTCGTAGGAGCCGGGGGCCGGGTCTACCTGGCCAAGGACTCCCGCCTCAGTGCCACCCGCTTCCGTCAGATGTACCCGCGGCTGGACGACTTCCTGGCCGTACGCCGCGAGGTCGACCCGACCAGCCTGTTCAACTCCGACCTCGCCCGCCGGCTGGAGCTCAGGTAGGCGCTCGAGCCCCTCGCCCGACCGTGCCCGGCACGACCGACCACGCCTGCCCAGGAGAACCCATGATGAACGCGCTCGGCGCCCCCCAGTCCCTGCTGCTGCTCGGCGGCACGTCCGACATCGGGGTCGCCATCGCCCGGCGCTACGCCCAGCAGAGCCCAGGACTGCGGGTGGTCCTGGCCGCCCGGCCCACCAGCCGGCGTACGGCGGCGGCCGCCGAGCTGAGCGCCCTCGGGGCCCAGGTCAGCGAGGTCGACCTCGACGCCCGTGACCACGGCTCCCACGCCGCCACCGTCGAGGCGGCCTTCGCCGGCGGCGACCTCGACGTGTCGGTGCTCGCGTTTGGGCTGCTGGGCGACCCCGAGCAGGCGTGGCAGGACCCCGAGCTGGCGCTCGAGCTGGCCGAGGTCAACTATGCGGCCCCGGTCCACCTGGGCGTTCTGCTGGCCAACCGGCTCCGGGCCCAGGCCCACGGGACGATCGTTGCCCTCTCCAGCGTGGCGGGTGAGCGGGTCCGCCGCTCCAACTTCGTCTACGGGTCCACCAAGGCCGGGTTCGACGGCTTCTTCCTCGGTCTGGGCGAGGCGCTGGCCGAGCACGGGGTCCGGGTCCTGGTCGTCCGACCCGGTTTCGTCACCTCGAAGATGACCGCGGGGATGGACAAGGCCCCGCTGTCCGTCTCCCCCGGGGACGTCGCCGAGGCGACCGTGGCCGCGGTCACGGCCAAGAAGGAGCTGATCTGGGTCCCCAACCCGATGCGCTTCGTCATGTCGGGTCTGCGGCACGTGCCTCGGCCGCTGTTCCGCAAGCTGCCGATCTGACCCCGCCGGGGTCCCGGCCCGCCCTGTCCCCCGGTGTCGGAGCCTGCCCCTAGGATCGGCTCATGGTTCTTGAAGTTGCCCTGATCGACGTGACCGACGCGAAGGAGTTCGAGGCCGCCTTCCGCGGCGCCCGCGACGCCCTCGCCAGCACCACTGGCTGCCGCTCGGTCCGGATGACCCGCGGGCTGGAGTCCCCGAATCGCTTCGTCCTCCTGGTGGAGTGGGACTCCGTCGAGGCGCACGAGATGAACTTCCGCCAGACCGACCGGTTCACCCAGTGGCGCGACGCCATCGGCCCGTTCTTCGCCGGCCCGCCGACCGTGGAACACTTCACCGACGTGGTCTGACCCCCTCGGTCAGCGGGCGGCCTTCGGCCCAGCTCCCCCAGGCCCCGCAGCTCCCCTACGCCCAGCTCAGGGACGCGGCACCGTCCTGCTGGCCGGTGACGTCCCACAGGTGGTGCACCACGTCGTGCAGGAAGTAGCGCAGCAGCGTGGTCACCGTGAACTCCGAGCCGTCGGACCGGAAACCGCGGCGGTCCTGCTGGCCGGGCCCCACCCCACCGATGACCGCCAGGGTCCGCTGCGCCGCGGCCTCCAGCTGGTCGGCGACGACCTCGGGGTCCTGGTCGGCGTAGCCCTCCTGCACCGCGGTCTGGTCCTGGTCCCAGTTGGGGAAGGTCGGCTGGTCCTGCTCGAGCAGGGCGCTCAGTCGGCCCTCGAAGACGCAGTAGACGTCACGCACGTGGGCCCCGTACTCCAGCGGTGACCAGACCCCGGGCTCGGGACGGTGGTCGACCGCCGGGCTGGAGCGCAGGATCTGGGCCCACTCCTCCGCCGCCACCAGCAGCCGGGGACCGAGCGCGCCGAAGGCGACCTCCCCGGCCGCGAGACCGCACTCGGGGCAGAGTCGCTCCAGGGTCCAGGTCCAGTCCTTGTCGTCGGGTACGACCGCGTCCGAGCGAGCGGTGTGGAACCGGTCGGACGGGGACGCCGAACCGGCCCCAGGGCTCGGGTCGGGTCCGGAGGGGGTTTCGGCTACGGGGTCCACACCCGTCAGCGTACGGCTCATAGCCGGTGCTGGACCCGGGACCTCCGTCCCGACTTCGCCGGCGCGTGATGGCTAGAGTACGCGGGAGGGTCGACCGACCGCTCGTCACCTACGGGTGCCGACCAGGGCAACCGCCGGAAGGACTGGACACGTGGGAATCAGCAAGGTGCTCGTCGCCAACCGTGGGGAGATCGCTGTCCGGGTCATCCGGGCCGCGGCGGATGCGGGGCTGGGCAGTGTCGCGGTCTACGCCGACCCCGACGCCCACTCCCTGTTCGTGTCCCTGGCCGACGAGGCGTACGCCCTGGGCGGGGCCACCCCGGCCGGGACCTACCTCGACGTGGCCAAGCTGCTGGACGTGGCGGCCCGGTCGGGTGCGGATGCGGTGCACCCCGGCTACGGCTTCCTGGCCGAGAACGCGGGGTTCGCCCAGGCGGTGCTGGACGCGGGGCTGGTGTGGATCGGCCCTCCGCCGTCGGCGATCGAGTCACTGGGCGACAAGGTGCGGGCCCGCCACATCGCGGAGAAGGTCGGGGCGCCGCTGGTGCCGGGCACCTCCGACCCGGTCGCGGACGCGGCCGAGGTGGTGACGTTCGCGGAGACGTACGGGCTGCCGATCGCCATCAAGGCTGCCTTCGGTGGCGGTGGCCGCGGCCTGAAGGTGGCCCGGACACTGGCCGAGGTACCGGAGCTGTTCGCGTCCGCGACCCGGGAGGCCGTGACCGCGTTCGGCCGCGGCGAGTGCTTCGTGGAGCGCTACCTGGACCAGCCGCGGCACGTGGAGACCCAGTGCCTGGCCGACAGCCACGGCAACGTGGTGGTCGTCTCGACCCGGGACTGCTCGCTG
>JBBQAB010000479.1:0-8218 GCA_038198385.1 Propionibacteriales bacterium | reverse complement strand
TGATGACCGCGGCGGCCGTGGCGGCTCTGGTCGGGGTGACGAGCAGCAGCTATGCCGACGCTGCGGCCGCCCTGGCCCTGGCGGTCGGTGTGGTCTGCGTCGTGGGCTGGGTCGCCCGGCTGGGCTTCCTGGCCAGCCTGCCACAGCCATCGGTGACGCCATGGGCAGCCGGACGCAGCTGCACTCGCTGGTCGCCCTGGTGACGGTGGTCGGGGCCACGGTCTTCTTGGGCCCCGTGCTCGCGCTGTTCCCCGCTGCGGCCCTGGGGGCGGTGGTCATCTATGCGGCGATCCGGCTGGTCGACGTCGGGGAGCTGCGTCGGTTCGCCCGTTTCCGCCCTAGCGAGCTGGCGCTGTCCCTTGTCACCACGCTGGCTGTCCTGGGCCTGGACGTGCTCTACGGGATCGCCATCGCCGTCGGACTGTCGATCCTCGACGTGCTCCGACGGATCGTGCACCCGCACGACGGGGTCCTGGGCTACGTTCCCGGTCTCGCCGGTATGCACGACGTCGACGACTACGCGGTCACCCGGCAGCTCCCGGGGCTCTGTCTCTACCGCTACGACGCCCCGCTGTTCTTCGCCAACGCCGAGGACTTCCGGCGGCGGGCGCTGGCCGCGGCCGACGGGGCCGGCGACGGTCTGTTCTGGTTCGTGCTGAACGCCGAGGCCGTGGTGGAGTTCGACCTGACGGGGCTGGACGCGCTCCTGGCCCTGCGGGAGACGCTGCATGTGCGGGGGGTTACCGTGGCCCTGGCCCGGGTGAAGCAGGAGCTGCGCCACGACCTCGAGGTCGCGGGCGTGGTGGCCGCGGTCGGCTCCGACCTGATCTTCCCGACCCTGCCCACCGCCGTGGAAGGCTACGTTGCGGCGTACACCCGTCGGTACGGTTCGGCACCGCCGAATGTCGTGGTCCCGACCCTGCCGCCGGCTCCCCGGCGGCTGACCCCGGGTCCGCCCGGGCCACTGGACTGACCGGACCGGGCGGCTAGGCCGACGTCGGGACGAACTCCAGGCACACCGGGCCGTGCTGGTGGACGTGCACCGGCTCCCGGTCGTGGACGCCGGGGCCGTCGGCGGTGACCAGTGACCCGGAGAGCGAGATGGTCCACTCCTCGGGGGCGTCGTGGCCGTAGTCGTCCACCTCCAAGGTGAGGGTCGCGCCGAGGTCGGCGAGCTGTTCCAGGCTGCTGTCGGGGGTGGTCTGCACGAACGGCCGGCCGGAGTCGCGCCAGAAGCAGACCGGCTTGATCTGCAGGCCGGCGGGGGACACGTAGCCGATCCGGCCGGCTCCGGTCGCGGGCAGCTGGGACGGACGTCCCGGCCGGGTCCTGGTGGCAGGCCGGACGCTGTCGTCGGACAAGGTGTGGGTCATCGGGATCTCCTCGGGTGTGGAGGCCAGGCGGCCTGGTCCGAGTCTGCTGGCGGCGCGGCGGGTTCGGAACGGGCCTTGGCCCCGTTCTGAAGTGACCAAGGTCCGGCGGGTCGCCCCGGGGCGGTCAGGACCAAGGTCCCGACCGGACCGGTCGAAGAACCCTGTCCCCGCGGGGGCTGCAGAGGACAGGCTGGTCCTACCGAGCAGAGGAGCATCATGAAGCAGACCGAAAACCTGATCGTCGTCGGGATCGACGACTCCCCGTCGGCGGCCGCCGCGCTCGCCTGGGCCGCCGGCCATGCGCGGGAGGTTGGCGCGACGCTGAAGGCCGTCCACGTCCTGGGCTGGCCGCCCGCCGACAACCCGTTCGCGTACGAGGTGATGGCCGACACGATCTACCGCGGCCCGTCGACTCTGGAGGCGTCCTACCGCGAGCCGAGCCAGGACGTCTTCGACGCCTGCAAGCCCGAGCCAGGGTGGACGCTGACCTTCGCGCACGGCCATGCGTGACGCATCCTCGTGCAGGAGTCAGAGGGGGCCAGGCTGCTCGTGGTGGGCTGCCGTGAGCATACCGGGGTGGGTCGGATGCTGAGCGGGTCGGCGAGCCACTACTGCCTGAACCACGCGACGTGTCCGGTCGTGGCGGTACCGGTCGACGCCGACGCTGACGCTGGGCCCGACCTGCGACCGCCGACGCGGACCGCCGACCCCGTTCCGGTGGCGCTGTAGTTCCGGTGTCGCTGCAGTCCCGGTGGCGCTGTCGCTCCGGGGATTGCTCACAGTGCGACCCCGGTTCGCCCTGCCCGGGTCTTGACGCCGCACGTCCGTCCGGCATAAGCCTGGGGGGTCGAGAAGACCTGGAGGCGAGATGAGCGAAGCCGTACTGCTGGTGGGGACCCGGAAGGGCCTGTGGATCGGCCGGTCGGACGAGAGCCGTGAGCGCTGGACGTGGTCGGACCCGCAGTTCCTGATGCAGGCCGTGTACGCCGTCGCCGTCGACACCCGCGGGGACCAGCCGCGGATGTTGGTCAGCGGGACCAGCGAGCACTGGGGTCCTGGGGTCTACCGGTCCGACGACCTCGGCCACACCTGGACCGAGACCGAAGGGGCCGCGGTCCGCTTTCCGGTCGACCTGGGCGCCAGCGTGGAGCGGGTCTGGCAGATCCAGCCCGGCGGGAGCGAGGAGCCCGACGTCCTCTGGGCCGGGACCGAGCCGTCCGCGTTGTTTCGCTCTGAGGACCGGGGCGAGTCGTTCAGCCTGGTCCGGTCCCTGTGGGACCACCCGCACCGGACCCAGTGGGGGGCCGGCTACGGCGGCCAGGCCATCCATACCATCGTTCCGGACGAGAGCAACCCCGCCCGTCTGACGGTGGCCATGTCGACCGGCGGGGTCTACCGGACGGCTGATCGGGGCGAGTCCTGGTCGCCGGCCAACCGGGGGATCAAGGCGTACTTCTTCCCCGACCCGTGGCCCGAGTTCGGCCAGTGCGTGCACAAGGTGGCGGCCCATCCGTCCCGCCCCGACCGGCTGTTCGCCCAGAACCACCACGGTGTCTACCGCTCCGACGACGGGGGTGACGTCTGGGTCTCGATCGCCGACGACCTGCCCGCCGACTTCGGGTTCCCGATCGTGGTGGACCCGCATGATCCCGACCGTGTCTACGTCTTCCCTTTGACCGCCGACGGCGAGCGGATCCCGCCGCGGGGTCAGGCCAGGGTCTGGCGCTCCGACGACGCGGGCGCCAGCTGGACGGCCTCCCGGGGCGGGCTGCCGGACCACTTCTGGTCCGCGGTGATGCGGGACGCGATGACCACCGACCAGGCCGAGCCCGCCGGCCTGTATCTCGGGGCCCGCGACGGATCGGTCTTCGCCAGCCTGGACGCCGGGGACACCTGGGCCCAGATCGCTGCACACCTGCCCGACGTCCTGTGTCTGCGCGCCGCCGTGCTGTGAGCCGGCCTGCCGACCGGGCCCGGCCGGCGCTGGGCCGAACCCGGTATCTGGGACCTTTCCACGCCCTCTCTGTAGCTGACCCGTCGGGAGGCCCGACGGAGGACGGAGGTCGGGCTCGATGAACGGTGGCGGGGGCAGCTCTGCCTGGGGTGCGCGTCCGGGGCCCCCGTGAGCGCCCAGTCGCGGCGGCGGGCCTTCCGCGCCTGGCTGCCGCTCGCCCTGGTCGTGGGGCTGTTCGCCACGCTGGCCGCGCTGGCGGTCGACGGTGGCCCCGCCTCGGGCGGCCAGGCCACCGCCCAGGGCCTCAACATCGACTTCGGCTACACCAGCAACGTCTTGACCCGGGGCCAGACCGTGCACCTGTGCGGACTTGCCGGGGGCGACACCGCGTACGCCGAGTGCAAGAAGCCCTACGACCTGGGTGGGCGGCGGCCAGCCGTCACCTCAGCCATCCTCCAGGGGGACCTGGTGGCGTCGAGCTGTCGGCGCGGGGCCAGTGCCTTCCCGGCCAGCCAGCTCAAGGTGATCGCGGCGAACTTCGACACCCAGGCGGTGAGCGTCAGCGTCACCGCGGACCCGCACGCCCCGGAGGTGGTGAACCCGTGCCACTACGAGGGCACGCTGGTCGTCTCTCGGGCCGACCGTTCCGTGGTCCAGCTGCCGCTGGTGGTGGACCTGAAGGACCGGTGGGAGCCGCTGGTGGTCTACCGGGTCTGGTTCTCGCTCTTTCTGGGCGCCTCGGTGGGTGGCCTGCTCAAGTGGCTCGGGGACAACATCGGCAAGCCGGTGACCCGGCGGGCGCCGCGGGCCGACGACTCCCGACCCTTCGAGCTCGTCCGCAACCGGGCCGGGCTGGTCCTCGGCCTGCTGACCGCGGTGGCCGTCGGCCTCATCGGTCTGCGCAGCCAGTACGTCGACGACCTCAGCTTCGGCGACAGCCTGGAGGACTACCTCACCCTGGTGGTCTGGGCCTTCAGTGGGCAGCTCGCCGGCCAGACTCTGATCGACATCGCCGGCAAGGTTCAGCCCGCGGTCTGGAACGGGCGGAACCAACCCGCGGGGCCCACGGCGGCGGTCTCGGGCGGGGTCGCCGACCCGGCCCGGCCGTGAGGGCGGCGGACGACCCGGGCCTGCCTCCGGTCTAGGAGAGCTCGGCCGCGACCCGGGTGCGGGGGCGCGGGTCGACCCCCCGGGTCAGCAGACCCCCGATGATCGCGAGCACCACCGCGGTGGCCACGATCGTGGCCAGGTGGGTGGGGAGCGGGCTGCCGTTGTACATCGTCACGCCCACGGCCACGAGCGCGAGCGTCAGCAGACCGAGCACCGCGGGGTGCTGACGGCGCAGACCGACGAGGACGAGGACGGCCGGGACCACGTACATCACCACACTTGCGGGGCCCATCCGGTTGACCAGGTCGACCGCAGCGCTCGTCCCTGGGATTGCCTCGACCACCCGGCGGTAGAACATGGCGGTGCAGTGGAAGACGAGGCCGAGGACCCCCAACCCGGCGACCACGGCGTCCACGCGGGGCAGCGGGCGGGCCAGCCGCGGGACCGGAGACCGCGGGACCGCCATCCTCAGCACGAGGGCGAGGAGGACGGTCCCGACGAGGGCGACGGCGTACGGCAGGGGCATTTCTGCAACCTACGTCACCGGTCCGCGCGCCAACCGGTTTGAGCGCCTCCGTCGGAGGTGACGGCTGCGGCAGGGTTGCGGCCCGGACCCGGATAGGTGTTGGGTCGTGCCCAGGCGTCGGCACCGGCGCCTGCGAGCGAAAGGCAGGCAGATGAGCGACGTGGCTAACGGCGACCCGAGCGACAAGGACCTCTTCCTGGTCGTCACGATCAGGCCCCGGTTGGACCTGCTGGCCAAGGCCGAGGCCCAGCTGCAGCGGATGCGGGCCAACGCCCTGCAGGAGGAGGGGTGTGTCTTCATGCATCTGGTCGAGTCCCCCGACGAGCCGGACTGCTGGACGATGATCGAGCACTTCGCCTCGCGGGCGGCCTGGGACGTGCACATGGCCTCGGCCCACAACACCCAAGGCAACCTCGAGCTGGAGCCGATGTTGCGGGAGGCCTCGACGCTCCGCCTCTACACCGAGAAGTAGCCGCGTCGCGCCAGTTGTCCCACGTCACCCCAGCCCCTGGTCGGGTCACATCTGAGGGGTGGGACTTCCACTCATCCACGTCTCTTATCGAGACGATACTCAGTCGAGGTGGCCCTCGACATGACGACACACGCCAAGGACGAGAAGACCGGGGTCGGTGAGGACGACCAGAACCAGGTGGTCTACCCCAGCCTGGAGATCCCGTTCATCCTGCTCATCACCCGGGTGATGGCCATCCTGGGGTGGCGCGTTGATCCCGCCGATATGCAGGGCCTGCCCGTCGACAACGCCGGCAACAACCACGCCTTCGGCTACCTCGTACCGGCGGTCTGCCTGGCGGTGGTCGCGGCGTACGCGCTGTTCGACCTGCGCTCCAACCGGCAAGGCGGCGCGCTGGTGGGCGAGGTCCACTGACCTCGGCGTGACGGGCGGGCACGTCCCGCTCGCTGGCTCAAAACCCCGTGGTGCTCCCTCGCCACGGGGTTCTGTACGTCACGACCCGGCTGGCCCGGTCCCTAGACTGCGGGCATGGCCTGGCCCCGACCCGTCCCCCTCGTCGGCGACCAGACGTCCGCGGCGGCCCGCGCCGCCCACGTCTCGGGTTGGGCTTTCCCGACGGAGGCCCGGGAGGCCCTGCACGAGGTGATCGGGGCTCGTCGTGACGTCCGGCGCTACCGGCCCGACCCGGTGCCCGAGGAGGTCCTGACCCGGGTTCTGACCGCGGCCCACGCCGCCCCGTCGGTGGGCCACAGCCAGCCGTGGCGCTTCGTGGTCGTCACCGAGCGGGAGACCCGGGAGCGGGCGGCGCGGATGGCCGACCAGCATCGGCTCGCCCAGGCCCGCCTGCTCGAGCCGGAGGCGGCGCGCCGGCTCTTGGACCTCCAGCTGGAGGGGATCCGCGAGGCGCCGTACGGGATCGTCGTGGCCTGCGACCGCCGCACCCCGGCGGCCGGCGTCCTCGGTCGGGCCACCTTCCCCGACGCCGACCTCTGGTCCTGTGCCTGCGCGATCCAGAACCTCTGGCTCGCGGCCCGGGCCGAGGGCGTGGGGGTCGGCTGGGTGACCCTGTTCGAGCCGGCGGACCTGGCTGACCTGCTGGGCCTGCCCGACGGGGTGGTGACGCTGGGCTGGCTCTGCCTGGGCTGGCCCGACGAGCGACCCCCGGCGCCCGGGCTCGAACGGGCCGGCTGGTCGCGGCGGCAGCCGTTGGCCGACGTCGTGCTGCCGGAGCGCTGGCCGGGTGAGGACCGCCCCTCGCCGCCGTCGCGGCTGCGAGCCCCCGACCCGTACGCCGTGGTCACCGCCCGCGACCGGGCTGACGTCCTGCTCACCCCGCCGGGCTCGCTCGGACTGCTCGACCGCGTGCTGGACCGGGTCGAGGCGGTCGGCGGCACCGTCGACCGGGCCGCGCTGCTGCTGGTCGCCGGGCGCCACCCGGTGACCGCCCACGGGGTGAGCGCCTTCGACCCCTCGGTGACCGAGGACGTGCTGGCAGCGTCGGCAGCGGGAGAGTCCGCTGCGGCGGTGGCCGCCCGCACCGGTGGTCTCGACCTCGTCGTGGTCGACGCCGGGTCGAGCACTGGAGACCTGGTGACCTCCGACGCGCTGAGCCGTGAGCGGGTAGCCGAGCTGCTCGCCTCGGGCCGTGACCAGGGCCGGTCGCTGGGGGCTCGCACCTTGGTTGCCCTGGGCGAGGTGGGGATCGGCAACACCACGGTGGCCGCAGCGCTGACCGCGCTGACGCTGGGCCTGGGGGCCGAGTCGGTGGTGGGCCTGGGGGCGGGTTCGGACAGTGCGGTCCGGGAGTCCAAGCGGGCGGTGGTCGCCGGGTCCCTCGACCGTGCGGCGCGTGAGCACGGGGATCGGCTGTCGGACCCCGAGGTCATGCTGCAGGCCGTCGGCGGACCGGAGTTCTGCGTCCTGGCCGGGGCCGTGCTCGGGGTGACCGAGGCGGGCGGCGTCGTGGTCCTCGATGGGCTGGCGACCAGCATCGCGGCGCTGCTCGCCGTCGGCATCGAACCCGGGGCTGCCGCCTACCTGGTCGCCGGCCAGCGCAGCAGCGAGCCCGCCCACGCCGCGGTGCTGGAACGACTCGGGCTGGAGCCCCTGCTGGACCTCCGGCTGCGGGCGGGCGAGGGGGTGGGGGCGGCCCTGGCCGTCGGCCTGCTGCGGTCCGGGCTGCGACTGCGTCGCGAGACCGGCCGTACGGCCCCGTGAGACCGGGCCCGGTGACCCGCTGAGTCAGCTGTGAGGTAGGTCTCGGTCACCGGTGCGGTGGGCCGGCGGTGGCATACTGGAGGGACGTGCTCCGGGGTCGGTGTAATTCCGAGCCGGCGGTTAAAGTCCGCGACCCGATCGCAGCCAGCGACCGGTTGACCTGGTGAAACCCCAGGACCGACGGTGAAAGTCCGGATGGGAGGCAGCACGCGATCCAGGCAGCATGAGGTCCGCTCCGCGGCCCCCGTGAGGCTTCCTGGTCGAACTGATGCGGTGTGCTGGTGATGGGCGACCCCTGAGGTCGGCGTCGTCGTCCGCGTCTTTCTACGTCCCCGGAGTTCGCTCGTTGTCCGAGCAGAGCCGGAGGGAATCGACATGGCGGGACCAACCATCGACGCGAGGCCGATGCGCCGCGCCCTGGTACTGGCCGCACGCGGCCCGGTCACCGACCCCAACCCGCGCGTCGGTGCGGTCATCGTCGCCGCGGACGGGACCGTCGTCGGCGTGGGGTTCCACGCCGGCGCCGGCACGCCGCACGCTGAGATCGGCGCCCTGAGCCAGGCCCG
>JBBQAB010000478.1:0-3056 GCA_038198385.1 Propionibacteriales bacterium | reverse complement strand
GGACGACCAGCCGCCGCTGGTCATCGAACGCCTCAGCTGAGCGCCCACCGACCGGCTGCGGGAAGGCGCTACGGACCTGAGCACGGGACCCAGCAGGACCCAAATATGCAGACGGGCGTCCCCCGCCGGCGTTACCGTCGCGTTATGCACGAGAGGACGGGGGACCGGGTCGAGGGCACCCTGCGACAGGCTGACCCAGCCGACCCCCAGCTCGTGCGCGGTCTGGTCGCGGCCCGGACCGCGGTCGGCTTCACCGTCCGCCCTGGCCGGCATCTCGGCCGTGGCCGGCCTGGTCGCGTCGGCGGTGCTGGGCTGGCCTGGTTCATCCCCGGCTGGGCCGTGATCGAGCCCAAGCTCATCTTCAACCACCTCTGGCGGTCGACCGAGGCCGACCAGAGGATCCGGGCCGTTTCGACGGCGCGGCCCGACCCGACCGGGCCCCCGACCGGCCGGGTCCCCCGCTTCCACACCGCGTGGTGGTGTCTGTGGCTGCTCGGCGGGGCACTGGGCCTGGTTGCCGTCGCCCTGATGGTCCGGGTCACCACCCTGGGGGGGCTCCTGGTCATGGAGCTCGGCATCGCCGCCGCCGGCGCGACGCTGATGGCGGCCGGCCTGCTGTTCCAGAAGGTCCTGACCCGCACGACCCGCCGCCAGGCCGGCGGCCGACGAGACGCGCGGGCACCGGTCCCGGTCCCCGGGCGGGCACGACTCACCGGTTCCTCGCCGCTGGTTGAGCACCCCGGTGGCCCGCCGCCGCGGGAAGCCTGAGCCCCTGCGGGGAGCCTGGGCCCTACGGGTAGCCGAGGACCTCGGGGCATCTCTTTCGCCCAGGCCAACGCCGATGCGGTCACCAGACCCGGGTCGGCGATGTCACCCCGGGAGAACAGCCGGTCCCCCACGAAGGTCCGAGGACCGCTCAGCAGCGAGTCGAGGATGACCGGCACGTGCCCGGCGAGCTCGAGGGTCCGGGCCGTGATCGGCCGAGGTAGCCAGCCCCTCCGGTGACCAGGACCTTCAGGGCGTCACCTCGGTCCGGACCGCCCCGGTCTCGGCCTGGGTACGGCGCTCAGGCACCGACCGAGGCCGCCGGACGCTGGTGCTGCGGGGTGACGGCGTCCTCGGCGTGGATCAGGCCGTACAGGTAGGCGTCGCTGAGGGCTTCCCAGGACGCCTCCACGATGTTCTGGCCCACCCCGACCGTGGTCCAGGCCCGCAGGCCGTCCGTGGTCTGGATCAGCACCCGCACCGTGGCGTCGGTTCCGTGCCCCTGGTCCAGGATGCGTACGCGGTAGTCGATCAGCTCGAAGCGGTCGACGTGCGGATAGGCCGGCAGCAGGGCGTTGCGGACGGCGTGGTCGAGGGCGTTGACCGGGCCGTTGCCCTCCCCCACCACCCGTTCGCTCTTGCCCTTCGCGGTCAGCCGGACCGTGCACTCGGTGTCGGTCTCCCGACCCCCGAACCGGCCTTCCACGTGGGTCGACTGGGTGAAGACGCGCCAGGACTGCACCGAGAACAGCTCGGGCACCTGGTCGAGCTCCCGACGAAGCAGCAGCTCAAAGCTGGCGTCTGCGGCCTCGTAGGTGTAGCCCGCTGCTTCCGCGTCTTTCACCCGGTCGGTGATCCGAGCCGCCAGTTCGCGGTCGGACAGGTCGAACCCCAGCTCCTCGCCCTTCATCTGGATGTTGGCGCGGCCCGCCATGTCGGACACGAGCATCCGCATGTCGTTGCCGACCAGCGCCGGGTCGATGTGCTGGTAGAGGTTGGGGTCCACTTTGATCGCGCTGGCGTGCAGGCCCGCCTTGTGGGCGAACGACGACAGACCAACATAAGGCTGACGAGCGCTGGATGGTGCGTTCGTCACCTCTGCGATCGCGTGCGCGAGGCGGGTGGCCTCGCGCAACGAACCGGCCGGAAGCAGCGGCCAGCCGTACTTGAGCTCAAGGTTGGCCACGACGGAGATCAGCTCGGCGTTGCCGGTCCGCTCCCCGTAGCCGTTGACGGTGCCCTGCACGTGCATCGCGCCAGCGTCGACGGCGGCCAGGGTGTTGGCCACCGCGCAGCCGGTGTCGTTGTGGGCGTGGATGCCGAGCGGGACCCCGGTGAGCGAGGTGGCCTGGACGATCTCGGCCACCCACGGGGGCAGCATGCCGCCGTTGGTGTCGCAGAGGACGACGACCTCGGCGCCGGCCTCGGCGGCGGTCTGCACGACTTCCAGGGCGTACGCGGGGTTGGCCCGGTAGCCATCGAAGAAGTGCTCGCAGTCCACGAACACCCGCTGGCCCTCGGCCACCAGGTGCGAGACCGTGTCGGTGATCATGGCCAGGTTCTCCGCGAGGGTGGTGCGGAGGGCCTTTTCCACGTGCCGGTCGTGGCTTTTGACCACGATGCAGGCAACCGGGGCGCGCGAGTCGCGCAGGGCGGCGGTGAGCGGGTCGTCGGCGGCCTTCATGCCGACCCGCCGGGTGAAGCCGAACGAGACCAGCTGCGCGTTCCCCAAGGCGACGGCCCCGTCAGCCATCGCCGCGAAGAACGCGGTGTCGTTGGGGTTGGCGCCCGGCCAGCCCCCCTCGATGTAACCGACCCCCAGCTCGTCGAGCAGGGCGGCGATCTGGAGCTTGTCGGCGATCGAGAGGTTCAGACCCTCCTGCTGCGACCCGTCCCGGAGGGTGGTGTCGAAGACGTGGAACTCGGCCGGCATGGGCCTCAGCTGGTCAAGCATGGGGTTTCCCCTCGGTCGTCTCGGTTTGGTCCTGGCATGAAAAAACCTCCCGTGTCAGGACAGGAGGTTGGGCGCGCTGAGAGGAGCTTTGTCAGCGCGCTAGGAAATAATCACCGGGGACCACATGCCCACAGTGTTACACCCTGGGGTCCCATCTGCCTAGTACCGGTGTCAGTCCGCGAGCCGCGGGGTGTGGGCGGGCCGGTCTGGACCGCCGGGCCGGAGCACGAACCGGGCCGGGGGGGCCCCCAAGCCTTGCGGGCCCCCCCCGGGCCGGGGTGGCGGTGCGGGGCGGGGGCGGGCCCACACCCACGGGGGCCCCCCCGCGGGGTGAGGG
>JBBQAB010000477.1:0-9436 GCA_038198385.1 Propionibacteriales bacterium | reverse complement strand
AGGCTCGTCTCTCTGTCCGCGAGCACGAGTGTGCACGGACATGCGCCAGCCTCACCGAACGTTGCTGAACGCAGCCTGAGTCGCTCGGGAGGCCCTCTTCGCCGACCTCGGGTTCACGACCGTCGGTCAGCCGGCCGCGACCGCGTAGTGATGCGGCTCGACCTCCCCCCGTCCATCTCGGGCCCGTGTGGTCCCGCCGCGCCCGGGTGAGACCTCCTCGACACAGCGACGCCACAGGAACGCAACGACGGTTGCCTAGGTTCGGTGTTCTGACCAGGAAGTCCGAGTCGAGGGAGACACCATGCCGACGTCTGAGGGCCGCGCTGCGGCCGAGATCATCGAGTCCGGGATCGGACGACGGGACCTGCTGCGGACGGCTGCCGTCCTCGGCGCGACCGTCGGCGCCGCGAGCATCCCGGTCGCCGCGTCGGCCGCTCCCCAGCCGGAGAAGGGACACGGCTCGGGCGACGACCTGAGCATCCTGCAGCCCGGTCGGGGGCGGATCACCGGCGACCACTACCTCAGCGCGCACGCGGACGAGATCCGCTGGGGTTACGTCCCCGCCATCGGGTCCACCCCCGTGATGGAGATGCCCTCGGGCCAGACCGTCACCATCGACACCCTCTCCCACGAGGGGATCCTGGAGGACCAGGGCCGCGACCCGGTCCGCTACCTCCATACCAAGGGTGTCCGGCGCAACGAGGTTCTCGACGACGCGGTCGACGTAGCCAAGTACTACGACCGCACGACCCGCAACTTCGACGTGGACGGTCCGCACGTCGTGATCGGGCCGGTCTACGTCAAGGGCGCCAAGAAGGGTGACGTGCTCAAGGTCGAGACGCTGGCCGCGACCCCCCGGGTGCCGTACGGGATCGTCTCCAGCCGGCACGGCAAGGGTGCGCTGCCCCAGGGCCCCGGCGGGACCGCTCCCGCCGGGATCACGCTCGCCGAGGTGATGCCCCCCATCGAGACCGACGGTCGCGCGACCCACGTGCCCACCCGCTACGGCAACGTCTCGGTCTTCACCCCGGTCGAGAAGCACCGCGGCCGGCACTACGGCGTGATGGACCGCGGTCGTGGGTCGGTGGAGTTCCCGCTCAACCCGTTCATGGGGATGATGGGCGTGGCCAGCGCCTCGGCCACCGACCTCACCGCCCCGCAGCTGAACTCGGTGCCGCCCACGCTGGGCGGCGGGAACATCGACATCGGGCTGCTCGGACCGGGCTCGAGCTTCTATCTTCCCGTCTTCGACGACGGGGCCCTGTTCTACGTCGGGGACCCGCACATGGCCATGGGTGACGGCGAGGTCGCCCTCACCGCGATGGAGGGCTCGCTGCGCTCGACGTTCCGGCTGACGGTCTGCAAGCGGGGACACCGCGGGGTGCCGTCGGTGGCCTTCGACTACCCGTTCGCCGAGAACGCGAAGTCCTGGATCCCGATCGGGCTGTCGGACCCCAACGGCAGCCTCGACGGCCAGGTCAACGACCTGAACATCGCGATGCGGCGGGCCGTGGTCAACTCGCTGGACTTCCTCGAGCACGACCTGGGGATGGAGCGGGCGACCGCGTACGCCTATCTCTCGGCCGCGGCGGACTTCGTGGTCTCGCAGGTGGTCGACAAGACGGTCGGCGTGCACGGCGTGATCGCCAAGTCGCACTTCCGCTGACGGACGGCTGCTGCACCGGAGGCGTTCCCGCACCGGTGCAGCACCCTCTCGGTCAACAGTCGGGGCTCACTCCGTCGAACAGCGCGCCGCGGAGGGCGTCGACCTGGTCCCGCCAGAACTGCTGGCTGACACCGGCCCGGGCGAAGGCCACGTCGAAGCCGTGGAACGCCCCCGGTACCTCGACCAGGGTGCAGGGCACTCCGGCGGCCCGCAGCCGTTCGGCGTAGGCGACGTCCTCGTCGTGAAACAGGTCGAGGGTGCCGACCCCGACCCAGGCCGGGGGCAGGCCGGCCAGGTCCTCGCGGCGGGCGGGGACGGCGTACGGGGGCACGGTCTCGCCGCCGGGCTCGGTCCCCAGATAGGACGTCCAGCCGTAGTGGTTGCTGCGCCGGGTCCACAGGCGGACCCCGAGGGTGTCGAGCTCGGCCCGCAGGGCGGTGCGGTCGTCCAGCATCGGGTAGACGAGGAACTGGAAGGCGGGCCGGACCTCGCCCCGGTCGTGGGTCAGCTGGGCCAGGGCGGCGGCCAGCCCGCCGCCGGCACTGGTGCCGCCCAGGGCGACCCGGCCGGGGTCGACGCGCCACTCCTCGGCGTGCGCGAGCAGCCCGCTCAGCCCGGCGTACGCGTCCTCGATGGCCGCCGGGGCCCGGTGGCCCGGCGCCAGCCGGTAGGAGACGGCGGCCACGGTGATCCCCAGCTCCCGGACGAAGGCGATGTTGGTCCGGTCGTCCTGGGCCGGGTGCCCCATGATCAGGCCGCCCCCGTGGACCCAGAGCAGGGCGGGCGCCGGGTCGGACAGGCCGGCGGGCTGGAACAGCCGCAGCGCCACCGGTCCCGACCCTAAGGGCCCCGGCACCTGGTGCACGGTGCGGACCACGGCCGACCCGGTCGGGACCGCCCGCACCGGGGGCCGCGCGGTGACCGCCTGCACCAGCCGCAGCGCCCGGGGCCCGAACGTGAAGGGCGGGATGAAGCGCCCTCTCCGCAGGTCGGGGTGGAGGATGCTCACGGTCGCTCCTTGGCTCAGCGGTCCGGATGGGCGCGCTGACGCCATCCTCACCCAGAGGTCCCAGCTCTCCCGGGGCCGGGCGGGGGACCGGGCTGGCTGGCCCACCCCGAAAAGCCAGCGCCAGTGGTCAGCCGCGACGCCCCGTCACGCTCGGACGCACCGGAGGGCCCGGACGGGCGCCAGCTTCTCGGGGCCGTCAGCCGATCCGGGAGAAGACCACCGCGTCGGTGACGTGGTCGTCGAAGCAGAGGTAGTTGCGCAGCAGCCCCTCTCTGAGAAATCCGGCCGCCGCCACGACGCGCTGGGAGGCCAGGTTGGTGGGGTCGACCCAGGCCTCCAAGCGGCGGAGGTCGAGCTCAGCCAGCGCCCAGTCGCTGAGGAGACGGACGGCGGTGCTTGCGCGGTTGTGACCCCGGGCCTCCGGGACCAGCCAGTAGCCGAGCCCCGCGACCCAGGCTTGGGGCCGTCGGGCCAGGTAGACCAGTCCGAGCGCCTCGTCGGTGAGGGTGTCCGCGATGGCCTGGGAGATCCCCTCGCCGCCGGTCAACCGGCTCCGTTGACGCTGCAGGAAGGCGACGCCGGTGTCCGGGGTGAAGACGGCGGGCAGGGTGGTGCCGGTCCGCAGCGCCGGGTCCCTCGCCGCCGCTTCGACGCAGGCCAGGTCGGTGTCGCGCCAGGGCCGCAGGCGGACCTGCCCCGCCTCCAGCGGCGAAGCCGGATAGTGCCACTGCATCGCCCAGACCTACCACGGTCCGGGTGTCGAGCGGGCTCACCCCGATAAGCCAGCGCCAGTGGTCGGCCGCGGCGCCCCGTCACGCTCAGACGCACCGGAGGGCCCGCACGGGCACCAGTCTCTCGGGGCCGTCAGCCGATCCGGGAGGGTCGCGTCACAGGGACGACTGGACTCTACTCTCACGTAACGGTAGGTTGAAGTGTCTGAGCGGTCGATTCATCCCGCTTCCCACCTCTTTCCCCGGTTGGGCAGCGTTGCCCTGCCACCTCGCGCCCTGCGCCCGCCTCGAACGGACCGTCATGATGACCTCCACCACGCCACCCGCCGCCGCGCCGTCCGCAGCGGCCGAGGGGGCCGAGGACTACTCGGTGCTGGGAGCCCTGCGCTCCCCGCGTCGGCTCAAGATCGAGGTGCTGGCTGGCCTGGTCGTCGCGCTCGCCCTGATCCCGGAGGCGATCTCGTTCTCGATCATCGCCGGGGTCGACCCGAGGGTCGGGCTGTTCGCCTCGTTCACCATGGCCGTCACCATCTCGATCGTCGGTGGCCGTCGGGCCATGATCTCCGCCGCGACCGGCGCGATCGCCCTGGTCGTGGCCCCGCTCGTACGGGCGTACGGCCTGGACTACCTCGTCGTGGCCGTCCTGTTCGGCGGGCTCTTCCAGATCATCCTGAGCCTGCTCGGGGTGGCCAAGCTGATGCGGTTCGTGCCCCGGAGCGTGATGGTCGGGTTCGTCAACGCCCTGGCCATCCTGATCTTCAGCTCCCAGCTGCCCTACCTGCTGGGGGTGCCGTGGCTGGTCTACCCCCTGGTCGCGGCCGGGATCGCCATCATGGTCTTCCTGCCCCGCTTGACCCGCGTCGTGCCCGCCCCGCTCGTGGCCATCGCCGTGATCACCGCGGCTGCCGTCGTGCTCGCCATCCGGGTCCCCACGGTCGGTGACCAGGGCGCGCTGCCGGACAGCCTGCCCTCGCTGTTCCTGCCCCACGTGCCCCTGACCTGGGAGACCGCGAAGATCATCCTCCCGTACGCCTTTGCCATGGCTCTGGTCGGTCTGCTCGAGTCGCTCATGACGGCCAAGCTCGTCGACGACGTCACCGACTCCCCGTCCTCGAAGACCCGCGAGTCCTTCGGCCAGGGGGTGGCCAACATCGTCACCGGGTTCTTCGGCGGCATGGGTGGCTGCGCCATGATCGGCCAGACGATGATCAACGTGAAGGTGGCCGGAGCCCGGACCCGGATCTCGACCTTCCTGGCCGGGGTCTTCCTGCTGATCCTGGTGGTCGGTCTCGGCGGGCTTGTCGCCATCATCCCGATGGCCGCGCTCGTCGCCGTCATGATCATGGTGTCGGTCGGAACTTTCGACTGGCACAGCGTGCGACCCGCCACCCTGAAGCGGATGCCGCTCAGCGCGACGGCCATCATGCTCGTCACGGTGGCGGTCACGGTCGCCACCCACAACCTCGCGTACGGCGTGATCAGCGGCGTGATCGTGGCCATGGTCTTCTTCGCCCGCCGGGTCGCCCACTTCACCCAGGTCGTCGACGTCGGACACCCGGATGAGAACACCCGCGTGTACGCCGTTGAAGGGCCGCTGTTCTTCGCCTCCAGCAACGACCTGGTCCACCAGTTCGACTACGCAGGTGACCCGCAGAACGTGGTCATCGACCTGACCCGGTCGCAGATCTATGACTCCTCGACCGTGGCTGCTCTGGACGCGATCGAGATGAAGTACCGGCAGCGCGGCAAGAACCTGACCATCGTCGGCCTGAACGCCCCCAGCCAGGCCTGGCACGGCACCCTGAGCGGACAGCTCGGTGGCGGGCACTGACCCGGCCGAGTCGGGCCGCCGCGAGCAGATGCAGATCGGGGTCGTCGCCGAGCGGACCGAGCTCTCCATCCGCACGCTGCGGCACTACGACGAGCTCGGCCTGGTGCGACCGTCGGCCCGGACCGCGGGCGGGTTCCGCCTCTACACCGAGACCGACATCGACCGGCTCCGGACGATCCGACGGATGAAGCCGCTCGGCTTCAGCCTGGAGGAGATGACCCAGCTGCTGGCCTCCCTCGACGTCCTTGGCGACCCGGCGGCGAGTGGACCGCGGCGGCAGGCGGCGTCGACGTACGTGGCGGAGTGCCACACCCGGGCTGAGCAGAGCTGCGAGACCCTGCGGCGCCAGCTGGCGTACGCGGAGGAGTTCCAGCACCTGCTGGCCGCCCGGGTCTGAACGTTCGTCTGGTCAGGCCCGATGGCGGTTCCGGCGGCCTTCCCAGGACCTCGGCGACGCCAGTTCTGCGGAACCCTGGCGAGGGGCGTCACGCAGTGCCAGACTCGGCCCCAGGTGACCTGCGGGAAGGGGCTCGCAGGGCCGGTTCAAGGGGGAGCTGTGGCCACATCGGGGACGTACGTCTGGGTTCTGGCGCTGGGAATCACGCTGACCGGTTGTGGCGGGGCCGCGTCGACGGCTCCGCCGCCGACCGCAGCCCCACCCGTGGCCTCCGCGGCCGCGGTCACCCGGCCGGCTGACCCTGCTCCGACCGCGGCCACCCCCTCCGCAACGGCTGCCGCACTGCCCAGCGTGGCCCAGGACAAGGCCCTGGTGAAGAAGGCCGTCGTCACGACCGACGACCTGGGGAAGCCGTGGTTCGCGCCGACGTCGGTGTCGACGGTCAAGAACAAGAAGGGCGAGCTCTGCCCCGGGCACGCCGACGCGACCGCGGGGCTGAAGCCGCGGGCCTCGGCCGTTGCGAAGCTGACCGAGGGCAAGGGCGTGGGTCGCAACATCCTGACCGTGGCGGTGGCGACACTGCCCTCCACTGACGCCGCGGCGCTGCAGTCCGGGCTGAAGAAGAACCTGCAGGCCTGCGGCACCTACACCGACGCCAACGGGCTCTTCGTCGTCACCCGGGCTGAGGGGCCGACCACGGTCGCCGGAGTCGACGAGGTGCTCTCCGCCTCGGCGGAGCGGATCTACCTGGACAAGGCCCACACCCGGCTGGGCTACGTGCGCCACAACGTCGCGGTCCGCAAGGGCCGGGTCGAGACCACGGTGTCGTACGCCTTCCTGGCCGAGGCCTCCGACCCGAAGGCGAAGAGTTTCCGCCGCCTCACCAAGCTGCTGACCACCCAGCTGGCCAAGAACGACCGGGTGTTCACCGACTAGGCCCCCGCCCTGGGTCCTGGACGAGGTATCAGCCGGGAACCGAACGACCTCCTGAGAGATCGAACCCAGGAGGTGGCGGATGTCTGCACAACCACGGGACGCGGACCCGGTGGAGCACGTCGACGCGCTGGTCGTGGGGTCCGGCTTCGGGGGGTCGGTGGCCGCCTTCCGATTTGCGTCGGCCGGCCGGCAGGTGGTGGTCTTCGAACGAGGCCGGGCCTACCCGCCCGGCAGCTTTGCTCGTACGCCCGCCCAGCTGGGCAAGGCGTTCTGGGACCCGAGCGAGGCCCTGTACGGCCTGTACGACGCCTGGAGCTTCGCTGGTCTGGAGGGGGTCGTCTCCTCGGGGCTCGGCGGTGGGTCCCTGATCTACGCCAACGTCCTGCTCCGGAAGGACCCGGAGTGGTTCGTGCACGATTCACCCGTCCCGGGCGGTGGCTACGAGAACTGGCCGTTCAGCCGCGAGGACCTCGACCCGCACTACGACGCGGTGGCGGCGATGCTGACCCCGACCCCCTACCCCTACCAGGACACCCTGAAGACCCGGGCCATGGAGGAGTGCGCCGAGGCCCTGGGGCTGGAGTGCCAGCGGCCCCCGCTCGCGGTCAGCTTTTCGCCTACTCCGCACGCCCCGCCCGGGCGCGGGCTGCCGTTGCTTCCCGCCCCGTACGGCAACGTGCACGGCGCCGGCCGCCAGACCTGCACGTTGTGCGGGGAGTGCGACCTCGGCTGCAACACGGGCGCGAAGAACACCCTCGACCACACCTACCTGTCCGCGGCCGCCCGCCACGGGGCCGACCTCCGGACCCTGCACGAGGTGCGCGGTTTCCGCCCGCTCCCGGGCGGGGGTTACGAGGTGCGGTACGTGGTGCACCACGACGACGGCGAGGGCCGCTCGACCCGCGAGCTGCCCGAGCGCGTGGTCCACTGCAGCCGGCTCGTGCTGGCCGCAGGCACGTTCGGGACCACGTTCCTCCTGCTGCGCAGCCGGGCCTCCCTGCCGGGGCTGAGCCGTCGGCTGGGCACCCGGTTCAGCGGGAACGGCGACCTGCTCACCCTGCTGCTGGGGGCGCAGACGGCCCAGGGAGCCGGCCGGCCGGTGGACGGCAGCGTCGGCCCCGTGATCACCAGCGCCATCCGGGTGCCCGACCGCGTCGACGGCGGGACCGGACGCGGCTACTACGTCGAGGACGCGGGCTATCCCGCCTTCGCCAACTGGCTGATCGAAACCGGCCAGCTGCGCTCGCTGGGTCGGCGGGCCGCCCGGCTGGCCTTCCGCATGCTCAAGGATCGGGTGACCCGGTCGCAGGCCTCCAACGTCTCATCCGCCCTCGCCGGCGCGGTGGGTGACGGGCGGCTGTCGTCCTGCTCGTTGCCGCTGCTGGGGATGGGGCGCGACGTCCCCGACGGGGTGATGTCGCTGCACGACGGTCGGCTGGCGGTGGACTGGACGCTCTCCACCTCGACCGGCTACTTCACCGCGCTGCGACACACGATGGAGGACCTCGGCGGCGTCCTGGGGGCCACGTTCTCCGACAACCCGCTGTGGTGGGCCAAACGGGTCATCACGGTGCACCCGCTCGGCGGCGCCCCCGTCGGACGTCACCCAGGTGAGGGGGTCTGTGACCCGTACGGCGAGGTGTTCGGTTTTCCCGGTCTGCACGTCCTGGACGGGTCGGCGATGCCCGGCCCGGTCGGGGCCAACCCGGCGTTCACCATCGCCGCCCTGGCCGACCGGGCCTGCGACCGGATCCTGTCCGGCGCCGGGGCGGCGACGGTCCAGGCCGCCTCCCGCCAGGCCGCCCCGGCCGGAGCCCGGTCGTGAGCCGCTCCACCGCGGCGCGACCCGACGCTGACACCTCGGTCGCGTTCACCGAGCAGATGGCGGGCCCGTTCACCCTCGGCGCCACCGACCCCCGCGCCGCTGCGGCGCTCGCCCGGCCGCTGGGGCACCGGCTGATGTTCGAGCTGACCATCTCGACCGGTCCGCTGGCGGTGTTCCTGGCCGACCCCGAGCGCAGTGGCACCGCGGTCGGCTACGTGCACAGTGATGTGATGGGCGGCCGGATGCCCGTGGAACAAGGCTGGTTCAACCTGTTCGTGCACCGCCCCGACCAGGCGGGACGCCGGATGCTCTACCGGCTCTGGTTCCGCGACCCCGGCGGCAGCCCCTTCACCCTGACCGGTTTCAAGGTGATCCGCGACGACCCCGGCTTCGACGCGTGGTCCGACACGACCACGCTCTACACCCAGGTGCTGGCGGGACACGTCGGACCCGGTGATCCCGACGACGACGCGACGGTCGCCGGGGCCGGGGTCATCAGGATCACGCCGCGGGCCTTCGCCCGTCAGCTGACCACCTTCCGGGCCACCGGACCGTCCGGGGGGCGGGCCCTGGCCGCCTTCGGCCGGCTCTTCGTCGGTGAGCTGTGGGCGGTCTACGGCGCTCCGCTGCTCCGCCTTCGGCCGGGGCCGGGGTCGCGATGAACCGGCAGCAGCTCGCCCGGCACGCCGACGCCCTCGGGTTCGCCCCGCAGGACTGTGTGCGCTGGCTGTCGCCCGTCTCGCTGGTGCGGATCGGGCTCAAGGTGGTGGTGGCCGAGATCTTCGCTGACTTCGGGGACAAGCGGGAGCTGCAGGCGGTCTTCCCGGTCACCGAGGTCGAGCCCCCCGTGCCCGACGCTCAGGGCGACCTGTGGTTCGACTACGTCGCGGACACCGGCGACGGGTTCGACGCCACCTACAACGTGGCCTGGCTGCTGGGGCAGGAGGAGCTCGAGGTGGCGCTGCCGCACCCGGCTCCCGGCGAGCCCGGCACGGTGGTGCTGCCCCGCGGTCGGCTGCTGGTGCTGGGCGGCGACGAGGT
>JBBQAB010000476.1:0-4050 GCA_038198385.1 Propionibacteriales bacterium | reverse complement strand
GGGTATGCGGCCTGGGTGGTCGAGGGGCGGGACGTGCAGACAGGACCGACCCCACCGCCGGTCCCGGGCCCGTTCGTGGGCGAGCCGGGTCACCGCAGGCAGCGCGGTGCCGACGATCTGGGCGCGGAGAACGGGGTCCTGGTCGACGTCCGGGCAGCGGAGCGGTTCCGTGGGGAGACCGAGCCCATCGACCCGGTGGCCGGCCACATTCCCGGCGCGGTGAACCTCCCGTCGATGGACAACCTCGGTTCCGACGGACGCTTCGGTGACCCCGCCGACATCCTGGCCCGCTACGCCGACGTCGAGCGGCCGGTCCTCTACTGCGGCTCCGGCATCACCGCCGCCCACTCGCTGCTCGCCCTGGAGTCGGCCGGCCGCTCCGACGGGGCCATCTATCCCGGCTCGTGGAGCGACTGGATCCGCGACCCGGCCCGCCCGGTCGCCACTGGGCCCCGGCCCTAGCCGCCGTCCGCAGGGGCCGGCCCCAGCCACCGTCCGCGAGGGACCTGACTCAGGCCACCTCAGCTCGGGGGCTTGGGCCCGCCGAACATGATCTCGTCCCAGCTCGGCACCGACGCCCGCTTGCGCTTGGCTGGGGCCTTCGGCGCGGGTCGGGTTGGCGCGGCCGCTGGCGTTTCGACCAGCGCATCCGGGACCGGCGAAGTCTCGACCTCAATCTCAGCGTCGGCGTCAGCCTTCGCCTCAGCCGCAGCCTCCGTTGGGACCTCAGACTCTGTCTCGGCCTCAGGCTCAGCCTTCGACTCAGCCCTTGCGTCTACCTCCGCCTTGGCCTCGGCGGTGAACTCCGCCGCCTCCTCCGCGCGGTCGTCGAAGTCCACGATGCGCTCGGGCGGGGCGGGTGTGTCGGTCGAGGCGCCGTCCACCTGGTCGTGGTCACCCTCGGTCAGACCCGACGAGCCGGTCAGGCTCAGGCCCAGGTGCGAGCGGTGGGTCCCGGCCTGCTGATCGGGCTCGGGCTGGTCGTCGTCCTGGCTGGGCTCGACCGGGTAGTTGACCACGATGGCCGGCTCCCAGCCGCCCTCGGCGGTCTCGGGCACGGCGGAAGCGTCCGAAGGCCCGGCGGAGGCGTCCGAGAGCCCGGCGTACGCCTTGGGAGTGTCCTCACCCAGCGGGCTGCCGAGCATCCCGTAGAGGGTCTCCAGTGGAGACTCCTGCTCAGCGGCCTCCTCGTGCTCGGTGCCGATCTCGGGCGTCCAGTCGTGCGGGGTCTCTGTGTACGGCTCGGCGTCGGTCGGCGGGCTGGAGACGTCACCGGAGGCCGGCTCGGCCGGGCCTCCCTCGGCCGCCGTCGCGCCGGCGGCGGCGGGAGGTGCCGCCTCGGTGGTGTCCTCGGGCGTGGTGTCCTCGGGGGTCGCGTTTTCGTGGGCCGGGTCCACGACTGGGACCAGGGTGCGGACCAGCGCCACCGTGGGCTCGGCCCCCTCGTCGCGGGCGCCCTCGGGGGCGGGTTCCTGGGTGGCCCGGATCAGGGCCAGCTCGTCGGTCAGGTCCAGCGTGGGCTCGGCCGCCTCACCGCGCTCGCCGGGTTCGGGGCGCCGTCGTCCAGGCTGCGGTCCCTTGGCCGGGGTCTGCTCGCCGAGCAGCCAGCGGGCCTCGTCGTCGGCCGCGACCGAGAACCGTCCGCGGAGGTCGAAGGTGAAGCTGGCGTGCCGTTCGGCCTCACCGGAGCGGTAGTCGGCGGTCACCGACCAGCGGCCGTCCTCCCGGCGGTAGGCGTCCCAGGCAATGGTGCCGATGTCGACCCCGCGAGCCAGCAGCCGCTCCGTCACCGTGAGCCGGAGGTTCCGGTGGCCGGAGGTCTCGCCGCGCCGCCGGACCGAGGCCGCCATGGCGGTGAGGGCGACGTGGTCCCGCTCGGCGAGCACGGGGGCCGCGAAGCGCTCGACCCGTTCCATCGGCAGACCGGCCACCCGGGCGACCTCCTCAAGCGTCTCACCCGACCTGATCCGCGTCTGAATGTCGCGGGGGCTGAGGGAGCTTTCCATCTCGATCTCCAGTTGTCCGAGCCGGGGCCGGTCGCCGCGCACCGCGGCACGCAGCCGCTCGTCCGCCGCGATGGCCAGGTGTTCGCCGCCGTCGACGGCCACGATCAAGGACTTTCCGTCCGGGCTGAGTCCCACAAGTCGCGCGGTGCGCATCGGTGGCGGCGGCTCCTCGTGTGGTCTACCCGGTGGTCCTGACGGCTGCCAACCTACCGGGTGGGAGCCTTCGACCCCGCCGCTGCCCGACCCCGACCCCTGGGCGCAGTGCCCGTGGCGGTCCTTGTCGGTCGACGTAGGGTCGCAACCATGACCGAGGCCCCCCGTCCCGAGCTCGCCACCCTGGGCCAGCTGCGGGCATCTGGATACGTGCACCGTGGAACCAAGACCGAGCTCCGCGAGAACCTGCTGACCCGTCTGCGAGCCGGAGAGGACGCCTTCCCCGGCATGGTCGGGTTCGACGACACCGTGCTGCCCGAGGTCGAAGCCGCGTTGCTGGCCGGGCACGACCTGGTCCTGCTCGGTGAGCGCGGCCAGGGCAAGACCCGCCTGATGCGCACGCTTGTGGGACTGCTCGACGAGTGGAGCCCGGAGGTGACGGGCTGTGAGATCCACGACAGCCCGTACGCCCCGGCGTGTGTCCGCTGTCAGGGCCTGGCCGCCGAGCTGGGCGAGGAGCTACCGGTCAGCTGGCGGCACCGCGACGACCGCTACACCGAGAAGCTGGCCACCCCCGACACCTCGGTGGGTGACCTGATCGGTGACGTCGACCCGGTCAAGGTGGCCCAGGGGCGGACGCTCGGGGACCCCGAGACCGTGCACTACGGCCTGGTGCCGCGGGCCAACCGCGGGGTCTTCGGTCTGAACGAGCTGCCCGACCTGGCCGAGCGGATCCAGGTCGCGTTGTTCAACGTGCTCGAGGAGCGCGACATCCAGGTCCGGGGCTACTCCCTCCGGCTGCCTCTGGACCTGTTCCTGGTGGCCACGGCCAACCCCGAGGACTACACGAACCGGGGCCGGATCATCACTCCGTTGAAGGACCGCTTCGGCGCCGAGATCCACACCCACTACCTGTCCGAGCTGACCGATGAGGTCGCCCTGCTGCGGCAGGAGGCCGAGCTCGTGGCGGCCGTGGACGACCACCTGCTCGAGGTCATCGCCCGGTTCACCCAGAACCTTCGTGAGTCGTCCTCGGTCGACCAGCGCTCCGGGGTGTCGGCCCGCTTCTCCATCGCCGCCGCCGAAGCCGTGGCCGGCTCCGCCCTGCGCCGCTCGGCCCGGACCGGGGACCCCGAGGCCGTCGCCCGGGTCTGCGACATCGGGGTCGTGCTGCCGACGCTGCTGGGCAAGGTGGAGTTTGAGATGGGCGAGGAGGGCCGTGAGCGGGCCGTGCTGGACCACCTGCTCCGGCTGGCGATCGCCGCCACCTTCCGGGACCGGCTGTCCGGTCTCGACCTGTCCGGCTTCACCGCGGTCTTCGCCGAGGGGGCGGTGGTCGAGACCGGTGAGTTGGTGCCCGCCGCCGACCTGCTCACCCAGCTCGGCCCCGTGCCCGGGCTGTCGAAGGTGCTGAGCCGGCTGGGCTATGAGGACGCGGCCAGCCGCGGCCAGGTGGCCGCCGCCGCCGAGCTGACGCTGGAGGGACTGCACCTGACCCGCCGGATCGAGAAGGCGAACGTCGACGGCCGTACGGTCTACGGCGCCTAGCCCGGCCAGAGCACACGACCAGACCGACGAGCAGGGACGAGGGCTGACCGATGGTGGCGGACTACACCGGGGGCGCCGACGACGACGCCCGGGGCCGGGCACACCGCCGGTTCCGCTACGGACCCTGGCGGGGCGGGCCCGACCCGCTCGCGCCGCCCTACGATGTCCGGGCAGCCATCGACCAGATCGGCGAGGACGTGCTGTCGGCCGGCAACGTCGGTGACTCGATGCGCGACCTGCTCCGACGCGGGGTGGACGGCCGGGGCGGGCTCGACAAGCTGGCGGCCAAGATCGCCAAGCTGCGGGCCCAGGCCCGCCGTCGTGGCGACCTGGGCGGCACCCT
>JBBQAB010000475.1:0-3040 GCA_038198385.1 Propionibacteriales bacterium | reverse complement strand
GTCCGCAAGACCTTCCCGGTGATATTCCCGTTGGAGGTGCCTGCAGCGGTGCAGCTCGAACGGTTGCAAATGGGCAGACGACGGCTGAATCTGAACTGAAGGGCCGAGAGGGTGGAGCAAGCGCGCGACGCTGAGGAATCCGACAAGACAGTGAGAACGCAGGGCGCCGACGATCTCGTCGCCGGCCTAGTCAGCGGCAGATTGCGGCGACAAGATGCTCGAGTTCCTACACCCCGGTTTGCCGCCCAGGGGAATGCTGCGGTGCACTGGAGGTCGGGAACAACGGCAGGAGGTCTGATGACTGCACCCACACCGTTCGAGGTCCACGAGTCCGGTGCGTGGCTGCACGGGACCAAGGCGGATCTGGCGGTCGGCGATCTGCTGGCGCCCGGGCGGCGCTCGAACTTCGGCGGAGGGCGGACCGCCAACCATGTGTACATCACCGCCACCCTGGACGCCGCGACCTGGGGCGCTGAGCTGGCGGTCGGCGAGGGCCGGGGTCATATCTACGTCGTCGAGCCGACGGGCGAGATCGAGGACGACCCCAACCTGACCGACAAGAAGTTCCCGGGCAACCCGACCCGGTCCTTCCGCACCAAGGCGCCGGTCCGGGTCGTGGGTGAGCTCGTGGATTGGCGAGGACACCCGCCGGAGCAGCAGCAGGCCATGCGGGACGGTCTTGCCGATCTCGAGGGCCGCGGCCTGGCCGTCATCCTTGACTGACTGAGCCTCGCCGACGTGGGGCAGTCAACCGGACGCCACCCGGGGCGAGCTCGCGGCTAGCGGCGTACGGCGCCGTCAAGGACAACCATGCCGTTGCCGCCTGCCGAGCCCGTTGTGCGCTGCGTTCGCCTGAGCGCTCCGGCGAGCTGGTTACCCGCCCGTCCTGCGGAGGCCGTCGCCCAGCTCGGTCAGGGCCTGGTGGAGGCTGACGGCCGGAGCCCACCCCCAGCCGCGGGCCCGGCCCGTCCCGATCTGGGCGGTCCAGGCCGGGAGGGTGTCGTCCCAGACCGGAGCGACGCCCAGTGCCTGGGTGACCGTCCCGACGTAGTCACCCGCCGTAGCCCGCTCGCCCGCCACGTCGACGACCGTGCAGCCGCCCGCGACGGGTCCGGTCGCGACGTCGTCGGTCTCGGGCACCTGGCCGGTGGCCAGGTCGGCGACCATGGTCGCGAGGTCGTCGACGTGCACCCAGGCGAACGTACGAGCCGGGTTCATACGGCGCTGCTCCTCGTCGTCGCGGATCTCCGCCGGGCGCAGGGTGTTCCAGACCGAGGTCTCCCCCGCTCCGAGGATGGCCGGTGGCCGGACCAGCACCCGGGTGATCCCGTCGACCTCCGCCAAGGCTGCGTCAGTGTCGCGCTTGGTGACCGCGTAGTCGTCCGCGTCGTCCTCCACCAGTGCCGACGTCTCGTCCACGTCGGCGGCGCCGGGGCTGCGGTCGTACACCGCGCAGGTCGAGACGTGGACGAACCGACCCACACCGGCGTCTCGTGCGGCCCGGGCCAGCCGCGAGGTGCCCGTCACGGCGACGCGCTCCTGCGTCGCCCGATCCGAACCCATCGGGTGCACCGTGGTGACCACCGCGTCAGCGCCCCCGACGACCGTCGCCGCAAAGGCGGGATCGGCGAAGTCACCGACATGCTCGCTCAGCCCGTCGAGCACCGGAGCCGTTCCCTCCCGCCGTACGACGGCGCGCACCCGCGCCCCCCGCTCGGCCAGCGCCGCGCACACCCCGGCCCCGACCAGACCGTTCGCGCCGGTCACGACAACAACAGCGGTGGAGGAGGGAGTCATCCGGCCACTGTGTCACGTGCCCACGGAAGGCAGCGGGGGTGCTACCCGGCCGCACCCCGTCGAACTCAGGGCACGTCCTGGCCTCGGGCGGTGCTGAAGAGGGCATACCACTCGGCCCGGGTGAGCTGCGCAGCCACCGCTGCCGCGTCGGCGCAGGCCCGGATGCGCTCCGGGTTGGTCGTACCGATTACCGGGCTGATATCGGCCGGGTGCCTCATCAGCCAGCCCAGGACGATGGCCTCGCGGGCGACGTCGAAGTGCTCAGCCAGGGTCGCGACGAGCACGGCCGTTTCCCGGTCGGCCGGGCCGGCGCTGTCGCAGTTGCCGCCCGTGTAGATGCCGCGAGCGAGCGAGCCCCAGGCCTGCAGCGCCACCCCGTGGGCGGCGCTGTACTCCAGGGTGCCGAGCGGGAAGTGGTAAGCGATCCCCTGGTCGCTGTTGACCCCGATCCCGGCTTCGACCCAGTCGCGCTTCTGCAGGCTCAGCTCGAGCTGGTTGACGACGATCGGCAGGTCGAGGTGCCGTTGCAGATCGGCCATCTGGACGCCCGCCATGTTGGAGACACCGACCTGACGGACGAGGCCCTCCGCATGCAGCTCGGTCAGCGCCTCAGCCACGAGCTCGGGCTCCATCAGGGGGTCCGGGCGATGCAGCAGCAGGGTGTCGACCCAGTCGACCCGTAGCCGTTCCAGGCTGGCCCTGACCCGGTCCAGGATGGCTTCCTTGGCCAGGTTGTAGTGGACGCCGAGCCCGCTCTCGCCGACCCGGATCCCACATTTGGTCTGGATCTGAATCGACGACCGTAAGGTCGCGTCGCCGGCGAGGATCTCGCCGAAGATGGCCTCGGCCTTGCCGGACCGGTAGATATCGGCGTGGTCGAAGACCCGTACGCCCACCTCCAAGGCCGCGGTCACCGCCTGCTCGGCGGTGCGAAGATCCTCACGGGTGTAGGGCGACGGATCCCAGCTGCCTCCGAGGCCCATACAGCCGTAGACCACTTCCTGATTGCGGGTGGTGGGCATGCTGGTTCCTGTCCTGTCCCGGGGGCAGCGGGTCTACTGGTTGGTCAGGGTGGTCAGCTTGGTCTGCAGCTGCGCCAGCGCTGCATCGCTGGTCTGCTGACCCTGCAGCGCCGCATACGCGCTGTCCTGGATGGCCAAGGTCACGTCGCCGTACTGCACGGCCTGAGGCCGCGGGTTCGCGTTCTTGATGGACTCGAGCAGCGTGGGCAGGTAGGGGTACT
>JBBQAB010000474.1:0-8231 GCA_038198385.1 Propionibacteriales bacterium | reverse complement strand
GCCGGCCCCGTTCTCGCCGAAGAGCACCGTCACCTTGCCCCGCCGGACCTCGAAGTTGACGCCCTTCAGCGCCCGGGTCACACCGTAGGTCTTGCTGATGTTGACGGCCTCCAGGACGACGTCGCCGTCGGCGGCCGCAGGGGCCACGGCCTCGCTCACCGCGGTGCTCACGAGACCGCCTCCACGCTCAGCGGCTGCACGTTGACCGGCTTGGCCCGCGGCTGAGGCGAGCTGGCGTCCAGCACGTTGATGACCCCGACGACCTTGACCTTCTTGCCCTTCAGGCTCGGCGGGTCCTTGATGCTGCCGGCGAGGTCGGCCAGGATCAGCTTCTTGAGCTCGTCGCCGACGTACTGGTAGTCGGTCTGGCCGGGGGCGTCGGCGAACTTGAAACCCATGGCGTCGCGGAGCAGCGTTCCGTTCACGGCAGTGGTGAGCGGCAGGATGACCGGGGTCTCCGAGGACACCCCGTCCACCTTGAGCCGCAGGTTGGCGTCACTGGCCTTGGTCACCGTCGCGGTGCTGGTGACGGGGAAGACGTACGCGTTGTCGGCGGGCGAGACAGCGTTGTACTTCTCCGCCGCGGCCTTGGGGTCGGTCTGGATGGCGTTCAGGACGTCGCCGAGCTTGTTGGCCCGACCCGGCAGCTCGGCCTTGGCCTGGGTGAAGAGCTGGCCCGCGGTCTCGGCGGCGTCGAACGGCTTGGGACGGGCGGCGGCCAGCTCGGCCGGGGTCAGGAACCTGGTGTTCAGCACCATGGCGACGACCAGGACGACGAGCAGTCCCAGGCCGACGAGACGGGCCCGGCCGATGGTTCGATGCGGTCTTTGCATCACGTGCTCCTCATGACAGTCCGGGTGGCGCGGCCTCGCGACATCCGGGGTCCGGCAGTCCGGACTCGACACTGAACGTACAGGTGGAACGGTTTTTCTCACAAGCCGTTATGAAATCTTTTCATTATTGGTGTTAAAGCCGTCGTCGTCGGCGTGACAACGCCAACCAGGGTGCAGCGGAAGAAGAAAGTGGAACTCTGTTGACCCGAGGGGGGCCGCGGGGTCAGCCCGTACGAGCCGACGCGTCCCCGCCCCGCGCGAACGGGGCGCACAGCTCGAGCAGCCGGATGAAGCCGGCGACCGCCCAGCCGGCCCGGCCGACGAACAGGCCGTCGGTATGGGGGTCACCGAGCAGGGCCGCCGCGTTGTCGGCGTCCACGCCGCCGCCGTAGAGGACTGCCCGGGCCCCGCTGCCGTCCGACACGTCGTCCAGCACCTCGGCCACGGTCGCCATCACGGGGGCGACCTCCTCGGGGCGGGCCGGCCGTCCGCCGGCGCCGATCGCCCAGATCGGCTCGTACGCCACCAGCACCTCCCCGACCCGGGTCGGCTCGACCCGCGCGAGCGCGGCGCGCACCTGGGCCTCGATGAAGCCCTGGGCCTGTCCGCTCTCGCGGACGTCCCGGGGCTCCCCCACGCAGATCAGCGGGATGAGGTCGTGCGACAACGCAGCCGCCGCCTTGGCAGCGACCGTCTCGTCGGTCTCGCCGAACTGCGCCCGGCGCTCCGAGTGGCCCATCTCGACCAGGACGGCCCCGGCGTCGGCGACCATCCGCATCGAGACCTCGCCGGTGCCCGCTCCCTCGTCGGCCCAGTGCGCGTTCTGCGCCCCGAGCAGCAGCCGGGAGCCGGCCGGGAGCCGGTCCCGGACGCTGGCCAGCGCCGTGTGGGCCGGAAGCACGAACGGTTGCAGACCCTCGGCCACCTCGTACGCCGAGAGCTCGTCGACGAACGACGCGGCCTCGGCCAGCGTCTTGTTCATCTTCCAGCTGGTCCCGACCCAGATCACGGGATGAGCGACACCTTGATCGACTCCTTGCCGCTGGCGACCAGGTCCAGACCCTTCTGGAAGTCGGCCAGGGGCAGCTGGTGGGTGCAGATCTTGTCCATCGGCAGCCGACCGGACTCGATCATCCGGATCGCCGCCGGCCAGCAGTGCGGACCCAGGTGCGCCCCACGGACGTCGAGCTCCTTGTCGTCGGAGATGATCGACCAGTCCACCGTCACGTCAGAGCCGAACACGCTGTACTCCACGTAGGTCCCCAGCTTGCGGAGCAGGTTCAGACCCTGCCCCACCGCCGAGGGATGCCCGGTCCCCTCGATGTAGACGTCCGCGCCATAGCCGTCGGTCAGCTCCTTGACCTTCGCCACCGCGTCCTCGGAGCCGATGTTGATCGTCAGGTCCGCCCCGCACTCCAACGCCAGGGCCAGCTTGTCCGCGGCCATGTCCAGCGCGATCACCAGCTTCGGGTTCTTCGCCTTCGCACCCGCGATCATGCCCAGCCCGATCGGTCCGCAACCCGCCACCACGACCACGTCCTCGAAGGCGATGTCGGCCCGCTCGACCGCGTGCAGCGCACACGACAACGGCTCCGCGAACGCAGCGTGCGCCGGCGGCAGGTCCTTCGACACCTTGTGCACCAGGGAGGCGGCGGTGAAGACCATGTACTCCGCCATCGCGCCCGGCGTACGGCGCTTGAAGCCGAACATGTCGTGCGGTGCACACATCCAGTACTTGCCCTCGAGGCAGTAGCGGCACTTCCAGCAGGGCACGATCTGCTCGGCCACCACGCGGTCACCGACCGTGACTCCCCAGTGCTCGGCCGCCTCGTCGTCCAGCTGGACGATGGTCCCCACGAACTCATGCCCCGGGATGACCTCGGTCTCGGCCCAGGCCGGCCGGTTCGCGTCGCCCCAGAACTTGGGCGCACCGTGGTAGCACTTCAGGTCGCTTGCACAGATCCCGACGCCCTCCACCTTGACGAGCGCCTCACCGGCGCCCGGGGTGGGGACGGCGAGGGTCTCCAGCTGGTAGTTCTCGGGTCCGTGGCAGACCACGGCCTGCATCGTGGTGGGAATCTCGGTCGGTGCCTGGCTCATGCTGGTGCCTCCGTGCTGCTGGGGTTCGGGCTGCTGGGGTTCGGGCTGCTGGGGTTCGGGCTGCTGGGGTTCGGGCTGCTGGGGTCTCGGGTGTCGGCGTCTGGGTGGACCTCGGGTCGGTCGGCTCGGGTCTCCACCGACGGGTCCCCAAGCCGTGTCCTCACCCTAACCACAGATCCCGGGCATGTCCAGAACAAATGTTCACGGGTCTGGCGGGCCCGCAGGGCGGCGTCCATACTTCATCCATGACCGAAGCCCACGGAGGTCCCGTCGACCCGACGGCGCCGGCGTCCAGCGACGGCGGCCACTTCCCGAGCTCGTTGCTCTACGCGGCCGCCAAGATGTACTACGACGAGGACGCCACCCAGGTAGAGGTCGCCCGCACGCTCAACACGAGCCGCGCCACCGTCTCCCGGCTGCTCTCCCAGGCGCGGGCCCGGGGCATCGTCCGGATCGAGGTGGTCGAGCCCGACCACCCCGACCACGAGCAGCTGGGGGCCGAGCTCTGCCGCGTCCTCGGTCTGCGGGCCGTCCACCTCTCCGGCCCCATGCTGGCCAGCGGGGAGACCCGGGCGGTCGAGGACGTGATGGGCCGGGTGCTCGCGCCGGCCGTGGGCCGGGCGCTGACCGGGGCGGGCCTGGTCCGGGGCGACGTCTTGCTGGTGTCCTCCGGTCGCACCGTCTTCGAGGTGGCCCGCTTCGCCCTGCCCGCCCTGCCCGGGGTGCTCGTCGCGCCCACGGTCGGCGGGACCGACCAGCCCGAGGGCTGGTACCAGACCAACGAGATCGCGCGGCACGTCGCCGAGCGGATCGGCGGGCGGGCGACCTACCTGTTCGCCCCGGCGCTGCCCGGGCCCGAGCTGTTCGCCGTCCTGGAGCACGACCCCGCCATCCAGCGGGTGCTGCAGCTGTGGCCGAACGCCCGCTGCGTCCTGACCGGGGTGGGCGCGCCCCCGACCCTGCGCCAGGCGGCGCCGCAGTTCGTCGACGTCTACTCCGCCGCCCTGGCCGAGGCGGTGGGCGACGTCTGCTCCCGCTTCTTCAGCAACGACGGCGAGCCGGTCGGCTTCCCCGGCAGCGAGCGCCTGATCGCGGTGGAGCTGGCACTGCTCCGGCAGATCCCGGTGGTGATCGCGGTCGCCGCGGGCCGCGAGAAGGTGGCCCCGATCCGGGCAGCCGCCCGCGCCGGTTACTTCAACCAGCTCGTGACCGACCCGCAGACCGCCGAGGAGATCCTCGCTCTCGGCTGAGGCCCGACCGCCACTCCCCGGACCCCCAAGTGGCCGCTCACGGCCGGTTTCGCTCCCCCGACACCGGCTGAGAAGTTGCTCAGGCGTACGACGGCGTGGTTAGCCTGGGGACATGAGCCGCCGTCCTTCCGCCCTGCGCCGCCTGTCCCGTACGACCGCGGTCGTCGCGGTCTCGCTCTGCCTGGGCGGGCTGGCCGCCTGCTCGTCCAGCAGCACCCCCAGCTCCAGCGAGAGCCCGCTCGCGCCCTCCAAGCCCGTGACCGTGGCCGGCAGCGTGGTCAGCACGGCCGGCTCGGCCAACGAGACCGAGATCGTGGTCCCGGACCCGATCAAGGCGAGCTGGGCCGACCTGGCCAGCAAGGGCTCGGGCCTGGAGTGGGTCCAGGTCGGCGGCGACGCGAAGACCACCGCCTCCCCGGTCGACCTGGCCTCGGGCGCCGACGTAGCCACCACCGCGCTGACCCAGGCGATGAACGAGCAGGTCGCGGTCGCCCCGGAGCGCTCAGCCCTGGCCGGCCTGTCCGCCCTCAACTCGCCGGCGGGCGACCCGGTGTGGGTGTTCTCGCCGCTGCTGGATACCACCGGGGCCCTGGACTTCAACCAGCTGGCCTTCGACGAGTCCCCCACCACCGTGGTCAAGGCGGCCAAGAAGGCCGGGGACCTGCCCGACCTCAAGGGACGGGCCGTCGTCTTCGTGGTCACCCCGGTGGCCGGGGAGCAGAAGAAGCTGTCCCAGCTCCAGGTCGGCTACCAGCGGGCCGTCTGGGAGGGCATCGCCAAGGCCAGCGGGGCGAGCCGGGTCACCTTTTACGACGGTACCGGCTCGACCCCCCGTACGGGCACGGTCACCCCCATCGAGGTGCCCGACCCGAACGACAGCATCAACGCCGAGAAACAGGGCAAGGTCAGTACCTGCACCCTGCCGGCCCCCGCTCTCTTCGTCTCCGACCAGCCCACCCTGATCGACAAGAAGGCCACGCTCAAGGCGCTGAAGGCCTGCGTCGGCAAGCTCGACAGCACCACCAAGATCACCGTGGAAGGCCACACCGCCGGCGTGGCGGGGGCGGACAACACGTTCGCCAAGAACCTCTCGACCCAGCGCGCGACCGAGGTCGCGGCCCTGCTCCGCGAGCTCGACGTGCCGGCCCAGAACATCACCAAGGTGGTCGGCTACGGCAGCTCGAAGCCGATCGTGCAGCCCTCGTCCAACCCCAAGAACCGCGCGGTCGTCGTGACCTTCAGCTCCCAGAGCTGAGTCCGGTCGGCGTCGGCGGTCATCGGGGCGCCCGGACCGGCCCCCGCCCGATCACCCACAGCCGCGGGGTCTAGGGTCGGTCGGACACCCCCCGGAACAGGAGGCTCTGCCTGGTGACGGTCAGCGTGTTCGACCTCTTCAGTATCGGGATCGGTCCGTCCAGCTCCCACACCGTTGGACCCATGCGAGCGGCGGCTAGCTTCGTCACCGCCCTGGCCGACGCAGGCCACCTGAACGCCACCATCCGGGTCCGATCGGAGCTGTTCGGATCGCTCGGGGCCACCGGCCACGGGCACGGCAGCGGCCCAGCGGTCCTGTGGGGTCTGGAGGGCGAGGACCCCGAGACCGTCAACACCACGACGGCCCCCCGGCGGGCCGAGGAGATCCGACGGACCGGTCGGCTCAGCCTGCTGGCGGTGCACGAGATCGCCTTCGACCCCGATACCGACCTGGTCCTGCACCGCCGCACGTCGCTCCCCTTCCACCCCAACGGCATGACCTTCACCGCGTACGGGGCCGGGGAGGAGGTTCTGCTCGCTCGGACCTCCTACTCCATCGGCGGCGGCTTCGTGCTCGACGACGACGGCACCGGAGCTCCCAAGCTCGTGCCCGACCCGACCCCCGTTCCCTACCCGTTCCGCAGCGCCACCGAGCTGCTGGCGCACTGCCAGAGCCAGGACCTGCGGATCAGCGACGTGATGCTGGCCAACGAGTGCGCCCGACAGCCCGAGCCGGACGTCCGCGAAGAGCTGCTGGCCATCTGGCGGGTGATGGCCCAGTGCGTGGCCAACGGCTCCGCGACCCCGGGCGTGCTGCCCGGTGGTCTCAAGGTGCGTCGTCGGGCGGCCGACCTGCACGCCCGGCTGATCGCCGACGCGGGACGCTTCCGTGACGAGATCGACCCGCTCGCGGCCATGGACTGGGTGACGCTGTGGGCCCTGGCCGTCAACGAGGAGAACGCCTCCGGCGGCCGGGTCGTCACCGCCCCCACCAACGGTGCGGCCGGCATCATCCCGGCTGTCCTGCACTACGCCGTGACCTTCGTGCCCGAGACCGACGACGACGCGATCGTTCGGTTCCTGCTGGTGGCGGGGGCCCTCGGTGCGGTCTACCAGCAGACCGCCTCGATCTCGGGGGCCGAGGTGGGCTGCCAGGGGGAGGTCGGCACGGCCTGCTCGATGGCGGCCGGAGCGCTGGCCGAGATCCTGGGCGGCAGCCCGCAGCAGGTCGAGAACGCGGCCGAGATCGGAATGGAGCACCACCTCGGCCTGACCTGCGACCCGGTCGGCGGACTGGTCCAGATCCCCTGCATCGAGAGGAACGCGGTGGGTTCGGTCAAGGCCATCACCGCCGCCCGGCTCGCGCTCTACGGCGACGGCCGGCACACCGTCAGCCTGGACAAGGTCATCAAGACCATGATGGAGACCGGCGCGGACATGAAGGTGAAGTACAAGGAGACCTCCCGCGGGGGTCTGGCGGTGAACATCGTCGAGTGCTGAGGGCCCGCGTCCAGCATCCGGGGCGACCCGACCACCCCGGGAGGTCTGGGACGATCAACCCATGAAGCGCACGGTCACCAGCCAGCTCGACCTCGGTCTCACCGGCAGCAGCCGACTCGTGTTCAGCGTCGCGGTCGCTCAGGGTGCCCCGCTGGAGAGCGAGACGATGTCGATCCTGGTCGACGGAGCGACCGTGCCCGTCCAGGAACTGGTCGACATCCACGGCAACCGGCTGCACGTCATCTCGGCCACCGGGCGGCGGGTGACCATGGACTACCGGGCGGTGGTGGCCGGTCAGTTCGCCCCGCCCGAGGTGAACGACTTCGACCAGATCACGTTCCTGCGGCCGAGCCGCTACTGCGAGTCCGACAGCCTGGCTCCCACCGCGGCCGGCGAGTTCGCCGGCCTGAGCGGCGCGACCCTGCTGGCCGCGGTCAGCGACTGGGTGGCCGACAAGCTGACGTACGTGGCCGGCTCGAGCCTGCCCACCGACGGTGCGGTGCGGACCTTCCTTGGTCGTCAGGGGGTCTGCCGGGACTTCGCCCACCTCTCCATCGCCCTGCTGCGCGCGCTCAACGTGCCGGCCCGGCTGGCCGCGGTCTTCGCCCCGGGCCTCAGCCCGATGGAGTACCACGCGGTCTGCGAGGCCTACGTCGACGGCGGCTGGTACGTCGTGGACGCCACCCATCTCGCTCCTCGGCAGAGCCTGCTCCGCGTCTCGACCGGGCGGGACGCCGCCGACACCGCGTTCCTGACCAACCTGGGCGGCGCCCTCACCCTGGACGGTCTCGAGGTCACCGCCACGGTCGACGACTTTGGGACCGATGAGGGCACGCAGCTGATCCAGTTGCGCTGACCCCACGGGCCGCGGGCGCCGCGCCGACCTCAGGAATCCACCTCCCGGGTCGACCTCGCGGGTCGACCTCGCGGGTGGGCTAGAATGCCGCCGGTGCAAGGTCGCACGACTGCGCACTGTGTTTTCCACTACGGATCGTCGGGCACGTACCTGCCCGTGGAAAGGAAGTGTGGCATGGCCACCGTTCAGTTCAGCGACGCTACCCGCGTCTACCCGGGTGCTGATCACCCCTCCGTCGACAAGCTCAGCCTGGAGATCGGCGACGGCGAGTTCATGGTTTTCGTCGGACCCTCCGGCTGTGGCAAGTCCACCTCGCTGCGGATGCTCGCCGGCCTGGAGGAGGTCTCCCGCGGCCAGATCCGGATCGGCGACCGCGACGTGACCCGGGTCGATCCGAGCGACCGGGACATCGCCATGGTGTTCCAGACCTACGCGCTG
>JBBQAB010000473.1:0-8380 GCA_038198385.1 Propionibacteriales bacterium | reverse complement strand
GGTCGAGCCGGCGGCGAGCCGAGGAGTGGTCCAGGGCGGTCCGGGCCGCGGCCAGGGCGGCCTCGTGGCGACCGGCGTCACTCAACGCCAGTGCGAGACCGGCCAGCCCGTCGAGCAGGCCCGGGCTCTCCCCGGGATCCCAGGAGGCGGCCACTGCGGTCAGGGCAGCCAGGTCGGCTTCCGCCGGGGTGCCGCCGAGCCGCTGCTGGGCCAGCACCACGCCGGCGCGGCCACTGGTCAGCACCTCGTGCCGCAGGCGGCCGGGCTGGGCGACGTCACCCGGGTAGGCCGACTTGTCGCTGTATCGCTGGGACCAGGCGACTCCGGCCAGCAGCGCCGGCACTGCCTCCCGCTCCCCGGGCGGAATCGCGGGCACTGCGACCGGGTTGGCGCAGGCCAGCACCGGTCGGGCGTCCTCGGGGTAGCGGAGCTGCACCTGGCTCAGCTGGTCGGCCGCCGCTCCGCCGTAGGTGGCGCGCACCCGGTCCACCGAGGCCGCCCAGTAGGAGGGCGCCACCGCCTCGAGCTCCCAGTCCGCGACGTAGATCATCATGATCGAGCGGGCGACCGCGAACCAGTCTGCCTGCTCGGCGGACAGCTCCTCCGACGCACAGAACTCGAACACCCGGAAACCCACGGCCCGGGGCTCGCCGAGGCGGGTTGCGTCCTCGAGGTCCAGCACCGTGACCACGTCCTCGTCGTCGACCAGAATGTTCCCCGTGTGGAGGTCCCCCACGGCCCAGCCGTGGGCGTGGATCCGCTTGACGATCTCAACCAGCTGGCGCCCCAGGTGCACAGCCCGACGGGCGTACGCGGCGGGGTCGGCCTGCTGCAGGTGGATGTTACGGACCACCCAGGCGGTCAGCGTCCCCCCGTCGACGTAGTCCAGCTCGAGGTAGCGGTGCTCCCAGGCGGTGAAGCTGCCCCGCAGCTGCTGGACGCCGGGTATGCCCGCGAGGTCGGTCAGCACCTGCTCCTCGACCCGCTGCCGCTCGACCGCGCACCGGTTGCGGGCGTCCAGACCGGCGTGCGGTCGGGCCTCGCGCAGTACCCGGACGGAACCGTCCGGAAGGGTGGCCTTGTAGACGCCACCGGCGTTGCTGAAGTGCAGCGGTCGGATGCTCACGAACTCGCCGAGCCGGGACTGCGAGCGCTGCCGGGAGCGCTCGTACGAGGCCTGCAGCACGTCGGGGATCGAGACGTCGTCCGGGAGGACGAAGCGCGGCGCGCGGATGTCGGGGACCAGGGTGAGCGAGTCCCCGTGGGCGATCGAGGACACCGGCTTGTCCTCGGGCCCCGGCACCTCCATGCCCATGATCCCCCCGTAGCGGGCGAACACCGGGGCGTCGCCGAAGCGCAGGTCGGAGAGGATGTAGGGCCCCTGCTGCCCCTGCAGGGCCTGGTCCAGCTCGATCAGCAGGACGGCGAACTGGGCGTCGTCGTCGGGATAGATGGTCACGAACTTGCCGGCTCCGCCGCGGTCCCCCTGCTTGTTGGAGGAGTCGGTGAGCTCAGCCAGGGTGGGCAGGAACTTGAAGGCGACCTCGTGTCCGACGCAGATGGCGGTGGCGGCCGCGAGGGTGGTCTCCGCACAGCTCGAGGTGGCCGAGACGTGGATCTTCCAGCCCTGGATGCGCGGTCGCCAGTCCCGGGGCGTCCAGCCCTCCCAGCCCGACCAGCACTGCACCAGCCACCCCGCCGGCAGCCCGCTCGGCTGCAGCCGGGTGGCCGGCCTCTGGTTGCCTCGGAAGGAGTCCCGGGGGGTGCCGTAGAAAGGCGAATCCTGAGTCGCACCCAGGTAATATTCGGCACGTACACCCATCGTGAGCTCCCCTCGAGTTCAGGTCTGATGACATTCCCACGGTTTATCGGACGAGATACCGAAGAGATATCGGCGGGCCGATGATCGCGTCTATTGTTCGTCGTGAATTCCGCTACCTGAATTCCATCGCCTCACCCGTCGCCGGTCAATGAGTCACGCTCACCGGTGGCCAAAAGGTGCCGGCCCCTGACCACAAGTTACGAGGCCCCGACCTTCTCCGCCAGTGGCCGGCTCGTCCCCCCGACAGACGCGTACGGCGGCGATCCGGAGATCGCCGCCGTACGTGGGGGGTTCGGGTGGGGCAGGCCTACGCCCGCGTCCCTGCGCGCGCGGGGCCTACTCCGCGACCAGGCGCGCGATCACGCGCGGCTCGGGCTGGCGCAGCGAGCCGAGGGTGGGCAGCACCGTCGCGGCGACCGTGACCGCCAGGGCCGCCGCGAAGGCGACGGCGAGCATGGACCAGGACGGGGACAGGGCGAAGCTGAACTGGGCCGCGGGGAACCCGACGGCCATGAACCCGATTGCCACCGCGCTCATCACCAGAGCCAGGATCGTTCCGGTGACCGCGATGATCGTGCCTTCCATGATGGGCATCGCCACGCGCTGCGCCGGGGTCGTTCCGATGACTCCGGACAGGGCGAGCTCGGCGTCGCGCTGCTTGGACATCATGATCAGGGACCCCACCCCGCCGGCCAGGGCGATCAGCAGCGGCAGCCCGAGCATGGTGACCATGGTCGCCGGTCCGGCACTGGACAGCTGGATGTCGTAGCCGGCGGCCAGCAGGCTCGACTGCAGGGTGTCCACGATGGCCTGTGCGCCGAAGAGCAGCCCGATCGCCACCATCACCGGCACGACCGACTTGGTCAGCCGGGCGGCCTTGACCACCGCCGTGCTGCGGACCAGGTCCCAGCTCGGGTCGAACGAGGGCACGAGCCGGGTCCAGGCCGCCGTCAGCGGTCCCACCAGCAGCGGCGCGAGCAGCGACAGCAGGGCGGCAGTCACGATCAGCAGCGCCAGGCTGATCTGGATCAGGTTGCTGACCGTCTCCTTCGTCCGGTGTGCGGTGAGGGCCGGGATCGCGGCGTAGGCACCCACGATGACCATCAGGCACAGGGCGGCCCCCAGCCAGCGCCGGGCGGTCATGGTGTCGTCGGACCCGGCCCCACTCGCCTGCCGCAGGGCCTCCACCGGCGGGATCCGGCTGGCGCGCCGCGCCTGCTTCCAGCCGCCGAGCAGCGCGATCCCGACGGCGAGCAGATTGGCCGCCACCGACGGCCACGCCGCGTAGATCGCGGGCGGGACCGGGATGGTCTGGTCCCCGCGCTCGAAGGTCAGGAACCGCAGCACGGGCTCCAGGGCCGCGTACGCCGCCACGTCACCGACGAGCGAGCAGACCACACTCACGACCACGAGCTGGCTCATCACCGTCGAGACGACCTGGCCGGGCGTGGCGCCGCTCAACGCCAGCCGGGCCAAGGAGCCACGCCGGGAGTCGATCACCAGGCTGGTCGAGGTGCCGATCACAATCGCGCCGATGACGGCGCAGAAGAGCAGGTTCTGGGCCGGGTTGATCGCGATCGCGGCGGAGTCGTAGCGCTCCAGCGTGCCGGACAGCACCGCCCGGAGACCGGAGAGCTCAGCCAGTGCCGAGAGAGCCAGGCTGAAGTTGATCACCACGAAGGCGATGCCCACCCCCAGCCACGCCGACCAGGACTCGCGCAGCTCGGCGAGGTGCAGCTGGCGCATGACCTAGCCCTCCCGACCCACGGACAACGCGGCCAGCACGCCGGCGACCTCGTCGACCCCGGCGGGCCGCAGCTCGCGTTCCAGCAGGCCGTCCTGCATGAACAGGACCCGGTCGCACTGGGCGGCGACGGCCGGGTCGTGGGTCACCACGAGGACCCCGCGCTGCGGGTGGTGGGCGATCTGCCGCAGCTTGGCCAGCACCAGCGCACCCGACCGGGTGTCGAGCGCCCCTGTCGGCTCGTCGGCGAAGACGATCCTGGGCTGTTGCGCCAGCACCCGCGCGAGGGCCACCCGCTGCTGCTCGCCCCCCGACATCGAGGGCGGCCGCGCCTTGGCCCGGTCACTGAGTCCCACACCGGCCAGGGTCTTCTCGATCAGGTCCGTCGGGGGCCGCTCGCGCCGCAGCCGGTAGGGCAGGGCCACGTTCTCGAACGCGGTCAGCGTGGGGATGAGGTTGTAGGACTGGAAGACGAAGCCGACCTGCGACCGGCGCATCCGGGCCAGCTCGGCCCGGCTGCAGGACCCGAGCGGCCGGCCGGACAGGGTCACCTGGCCGCTGGTCGGCTCCTCCAGTCCGGCGAGGCAGTAGAGCAGGGTCGACTTGCCCGAGCCCGAGGGACCCATGACCGCGACCATCTCGGCCGGGTTCACCTGCAGGGACACCCCGTGCAGGATCTCGACCGAGCCCTTGCCCACCCGGTAGGACTTCCGCACCTGGTCCGCACCGATCAGGACCGGGGAATGCGTCGGTATCACCGAGGTGTCCGACTCCACATTGACCGAGATGACCATGCCGACCACACTTTCTTTGTTTGTCAGTGCCGTTGGGTCGTGACATTGATGTCGGGTGTGAACGGGGAAAATGCCCCGTTCGAGAAGAGCCCCGACTCATTCCGAATTCCAGCACGGCCCGCGCACACCGATCAACGGCCCCGGTCGATGACTGGGCGAAAGTTAGGCGCCGGAGAAGACCGCGCTGGTCCCGCACGGTCAGTCGCGGACCGGCGGGAGCGCGTACGGGTCGACGACGTTGAGCTGAATCGCCCGGATGAGGATTCCGGTCCGGGACTTCACGCCGACCTTGCGGCCGATATTGAGCAGATACTGCTTGACCGAGCCTTCGGAGACGTACATCTGCGCCCCGATCTGGTGGTTGGTCAGGCCCTGGGCCAGCCAGCTCAACAGCTCCTGCTCCCGCGGGGTGAGTCCGACATCGGCCACGGCGACGGGGGCCGCCGGGCGGTCCTCGACCACCGAGGACACCAGCTCACGCCGGACCGGACTCGACAGGGGCATGTCGCCGGCGAGCGCCGCGCGCAGCCCGGCCAGTAGGGCGACGCCGCCGACGTCCTTCAGCAGGTAGCCGGAGGCGCCGGCCCGCAGCGCGGCCACCACGTACTCGCTGGTCCCGAAGGTCGTCATGGCGACCACACAGGCGTCCGGCCAGCGTTCACAGATCTGCCGGGTGGCCTCGATCCCCGACAGGACCGGCATCTGCAGGTCCATCAGGACGACGCCGGGCAGCAGAGCCGCATAGCCCTCGACCCCTTCGGCCCCGGTCCGGGCCTCACCGCAGACGACGAACTCCTCCTGGTAGGAGAAGAACGCGCGGTATGCCTCCCGCACGACAGGATCATCGTCAACGACCAGCAGACGGTGGGGCTCGACCATGGGCTCACCCTAGTGACGGTGAGCGGCTCCTTGTCCGATGGAGGACCGACTCTGGCCATTCGTCAGTAGAGCGGCAGGCCCTGCACCCGCGAGGGTACTGACGTCCCTACCACATCAAGGAGTGCCTGATGAAGAAGCGCTGTGTCACCCTCGTCGCCCTGGTCCTGCTCATCGGCGTAGCCCCCGGGCCGAGCGCCGTGGCCGCGACCACCTCTCCGCCGGCGGGCTCGACCGCGAAGGCCCCGGCGCCCAGCTTCATTTGCAGAATCTTTCCCGTCCTCTGCTGATGGCTGGGACTCTCTCGGTCCGCGAGGGTGCCGGTCTCTATCTGGTCCGACGCGCGAGGACGCTGACCGCACCGAACCAGCTGCGGTTGCTGGCCACGGCGTTCATGGGCGTGCTCGCCGTCGACCTGGTCCGGATCTCCCTGGCCCGGCTGGCAGCGGATGAGCCGCTTTCCTGGGCGGCGGTCGGCGGCCAGCTCGCCGCCTACCTCGCGCTCGCCACCGTGCTCTGGCGGCCGGCGGCCGGCCTCGGTCTGGCCGGGGCCGCCCTCGCGGCCGGACTGGTCGTCGGAGGGGCCGGCACCGAACCCTGGCTGCTGTTCACAAACGGCGTTCTGCTGGGCGCCCGGGGAACGCGGCGCCTCCGTCGGATCTTCGTCCTCGGCGTCCTCGGCTACCTGGCCCTCGACGTTGCTCTGTCTCCGGCGCACACGCTGTTCATCCTCGGCTGGATGGGTGGCGCAGCCGCCGTCGGGATCAGTCTGGGGGCCGCCGACCTGTGGCGGCGACGGCGACGGGACCGCCAGGGCGGGCGCCTCGCCGAGGTGGCCGCCGAAGACGCGCGGCTACGGGCGGACGAGCGCCGGGTGCTGGCCCGGGAGCTGCACGACGTGCTGACCCACCAGCTGTCCAACGTCTCCCTGCAGGTGATGAGCCATCTCGAGAGTGACGACACCGCGGAGCTGCGTCGGGTGCTGGCCAAGGTCAACCGGTCGACGAACTCGGCTCTGACCGAGCTGCGGCTGATGGTCCGGGTGCTCCGGAACGACCCGGTCACCGCCCCCACGACCGACGAGGTCGGCGAGCTCTCGCGACGGGTGGCCCCGACCCTGGCCGCCGCGGCGTGGGCGCGCCGGCTGACCGAGGCCGGGTTCGAGCCCGACATCACCATCTCGGCCCGCGCCGACCGTCTGGAGATGACGGCCCAGGCCACCATCACCCGGACGCTCGACATCTGCGGCGACAACATCCTGCGCCACGCCCCGCCGCGGTCAGGGTGCACGCTGAGCCTGAGTCTGAACGCGAACCAGGCCGTGCTCCGGGCGGCGAACCCGCTCCCCGCCCCGACCACTGACGACGTCGCGACTCTCGGCTGGGGCCTGCGCGGGCTGCGGGAGCGGGTGGACCTCACCGGCGGCGCCTTCAGCGCGCAGGCCGTGAGTCCGGCGTCCTCGGCAGCGGAGTGGGTCGTCGTCGTCACTCTTCCCCTTGACTGAGAGCTCGGCCACCCGTCATGCTGCAGCCATGTTCTGCTGACAAGAGCAGTGGTGGACCAGACCGGGCGGAGCCCCGGCCGCGCGCTACATCTCCTCGGGGAGCCGGGTTGACGCCGTTGACTGAGCGCAGGATGCCGTCGGGCGGACTCGGCATCTCGGATGCGCTGCAGGCCCTGCGCCTCACGGTTTTCCTCTTCTTCGTCCTCGATGTGGTGACCATCCAGATCGCCCATCTTTTCGGGGTCTCCGATTCCGGGCCCACAGGTGCGATCCCGGCCCTGCAGATGTGCCTCCTCGTGGCCGCGGCCGCGGCCACCTTGTGGAACCACTCGCGTACCGCTGTCGCCCTCACGGCGGTCGCCGTCGCCCTGGTGCTACTGGTCGGCCCGTGCGGCGAGGAGGTCTGGCTGGTCGTGATCACCGCGGTCACGGCGGCGGCGAAGGCCCGACGCGTCCTGCTCGCCCTCGCCGTGGGCGGCCAGCTCGCGTACGCGGTGGGCTTCGGGCTCGACACCGAGCGGCGCCACCGCGGCTGGGGGTGGCATGCCGGCCTCACCGTCCTGGGTTTCGCGGCCGCCGCGTTCGCCGCCGGCCTGGTCGCCCGATGGCTGCTGCGCACCCGCGACCGCCGGCGGGCCCGGGTGTGGGAGCTCGACCGCGACCGGCAGCAGATCCGGTCCCTCGAGCGTGCGCGGCTGGCCGGCGAGCTCCAGGCCATCGTCACCCAGGGACTCGCCACGATCGACGTCGAGCTCGACGCCGTGGGCCGGCGCTGGCACGATCTCAGCAGCCTCCGTCACGGCCTGGACCAGGTCGAGCTCTCGAGCCGCTCGCTTCTGAGCCAGCTCAGGGCGTTGCTGGACATCCTGCGCCGGGAGCCTGAGCCCAGTGTCTCGCTGCCGGCGAAAGGTCCACGCCGCTGGCTCGACCTGATGACGGCCCGGCACGTACGTATGGCGGGAACGGCCCTGTTCGGGCTGCTCGCCGTCCGAGCGCTGGTCGACGGTGACCCCAGGAGCGGCGTCGAGATCTGGGGGCAGGCCCTGGGGCTGCTCGCCTGCGCGGTGGCTATCTGGCGACCGGCCCCCGCGTCGGTCATCGCGGGGACGTCCATCGTCTTGTCAGCGGTCTTCGAGACGCCCGGCTACTGGGATGCGCTGCCCGTGGCGCTGCTGTGCCTGATGGGTGCTCTGCGCTCGAGCACCCGTACGTTCTGGCTGGGCGTCGTCGCGCTGAGCAGCTACGGCGGACTACTCGCCGTCATCACCTCCGTCCATCGCAGCGAGCACATCTTCCTGGTCTGGATCGTCGGGTTGCTCGGCGTCGCCGTGGGGCTGGCGGCCCGGCACTTCAGCGAGGCCCGCGACGACTCGGTACGCCAGCTCGGCGAGCTGGTCAGCGAGCGGGGTCGCGTCGAGACCGAGGAGCGCAGCGCCGTCGCCCGGGAGCTGCATGATGTGGTGGCCCACCAGCTCTCGTTGACCACGATGCTGATCATGGCGACGTCGATGAGCAGCAACCCGGCGACGCTGGCCGAGACCCTGGGCAAGGTCCGTCACAGCACCGCGTCCGCCCGACTCGAGCTGGGCACCTTGTTGCAGGCGATGCGCCGACCGGGCGACGACGCACCGGCGACGTCC
>JBBQAB010000472.1:0-9102 GCA_038198385.1 Propionibacteriales bacterium | reverse complement strand
TGGCTGCAGGCCCGCCGCCCGGCGGGCTGACCCGCCGACCTCGGTCCGGCGGGGGCGGTCAGCCGGGCGGGACGTCGGAGCCGACCGCGGCGTCGCCGTCGCGGCGCAACATCCGTCGCCAGTCGGGGGCCTGGCCGGTGCGGGCCACGAAGAGCCGCACCACCAGCCAGGGGGCGCAGGCCAGCGCGACACCGAAGCGGGCCACGTTCCACTCCCGGGTCTGCGGCAGCAGCAGGGTGGCGGCACTCAGCGCGCAGGTCAGGGTCAGCCCGACCCAGATCGACGCCGCGGCCGACGGCCACCGCGGGGTGCGGGGGAGGGCGAGCCGCTGCAGGACCGCCTGCAACGTGAAGGCAGCCACGGTGGCCAGGGCTGAGCCGGCGATCCCGAGGTGCGGGACCAGAAGGACGTTGAGGGCGATGTTGACCACGGCGGCGCTCCCGGTGGCCGCGGCCTGGGACCGGCCGCGCCGCAGGGAGAACAGCTCGCGGGTGGTAGCGCCCGCCGCGGCCACCGGCACCGCCGACACCGCGATCAGGAAGACCACCGGGCTGAGCGACTCCGGTCGGAAGCTCGTCGGGGCCACGATCCGCAGAGCGAGCGGGGCCAGCAAGGTGATGCCGGCGATAACCGGCATCAGGAGGCGGTACAGCTCGTCCCGGGCCCGACCGGCGAGCAGCACCCGTTCCCGGGCGTCCCGGATGGCGGCGAAACGGGGGGTCCAGGCGCTGGAGGTGAAGGTCAGCAGCAGGATGACGATGGACCCGACGGTGTAGGCCACCTGGTAGCGCCCCACCTCCTCAGCCCCCAGCATCCGCTGCACGACGATCCGGTCGCCCGCGTTCAGGACGTACGCCGCCATCCCCCCGACGGCCAGCGGGAGCCCGAAGGTCAGAGCCCGACGGGTGGTCGAGAAGTCGAGCAGGCCCGCAGGGCGGGGCCGGGTGACGACCACCGCGATGGCCATGGCGACGAACTGGCTGATTACTCCGCCCCAGGCGTACGTCGTGGCCGTGTTCGGTCCGACGAGCAGGAACCCGATGCCGACGACCTGGCCGCCGACGGCGGCGAGCGCGCTCACCAGGGTGAACACCCTGAGCCGGTCCTCGGCCAGCAGGAAGGCCAACATGACCTGGACCGACGCGCCCGCGAGGGTCCACAGCAGCGTGGCCACGAGCAGCCAGGAGAACGTGCCGAACCCCATCAGCGGGGCCCAGAAGCGGCCGGTCAGACCCAGCACCAGGGTCACCGATGCCGTCACGGCAAAGCTGACGGCCAGCAGGCCGCGGGCGGAGCGGTTGTGGCCGTCCTCCGCCCGCTGCAGCACGATCGCCTGGTCGAGCCCGATCAGCGCGAGCACGGTCAACAGCTGGAACAACGAGATGGCCGACGCGAGCCGGCCGAACTCGAACGGGCCGATCAGGTGGGCCAGGACGGGGGAGACCACGGTGGCGGCCACCGTCTGGAGGGAGAAGACGACGACGTAGAGCAGCCCCCGTCCGAAGAGGCCGGACTGGTCCCCGCCCGGCTCGGTAGGGCCGGGATGAGTCGCGGGGCCCACCGGAGGGGGCGCCTCAGGCGCGGGCCCGTCGGGACCGGAGGGCGGGGTCGTCATCGTCTCGGTGACCTCCGCTCTGCTCCGCGGCCGGGTCGGGGCCGGCTGGGTCACCGGGCCCCGCTCCGTCCGGAGAGGCCGTCCCGGGAATCCTAGCGGCGCCGGGGCGGCGGGGAGGGTCCCGCCGACGGGCGGCCGAGCCGCCGGAGCGACGACCACGCGGTCCGTGGCGAATCTGAACGAACCACACAAAAACCGCGGATGCTGCCTAGGCTCGGTTCAGTGTCTGATCTGTGGTTTTCGATGACGACGACGCCCGGCCGTGGCCCGGTGGCTCCAGGTGACCTGCGGTCTGTCCGCGGTGGTCGGGCGCTCCGGTGACGCCGGCGGTTCGGCCCCCGGTGTGACCACCACCCCCGACTTCCTTGCGGTTCCGGTGACCGAGCTGGAGCTCACGGACGCGACGCCGGCTCCGACGCCGAACAAGCACGGCCAGATCTGGCTGCTGGTCCGTCGGGACGGGGTGCCGGTGGGCAGCATCGTGCGGCTCGAGCCCGGGCCGTTGGTCGCCGGAGACCTCCGGCCTCTCGCCGACGAGCTCTTCGGACACGGTCGGGCCGGGGCCGTGAACCTCGGGGACCGCCCGACGCCGGAGGCGGGCGGGGGGCCAGAACCCGTCGCGGCCGCCGTCCGGGTCACCGTCGTGCTCTGCACCCTGGGGCGCGACGAGCGCCTGCGGACGGCGGTGACCTCGGTGCTGGACCAGCGCGGGGTCGACCTTGAGCTCCTGGTCCTCGACAACGACCCGTCCAGTGGTCGGGTTCCCGCCCGGCTCGCCGACATCCGCGACCCTCGGCTGCGCGTGGTCGAAGAGCCCCGCCGCGGCCTCTCCTTCGCGCGCAACCGGGGGCTGGTCCAGTGCCGAGGCTCCGTGGTGGCGTTCACCGACGACGATGCCTGCGCTGACCCGGAATGGCTGGTCAACCTGCTGCGACCTCTGGGTCAGGACCGGCGGGTCGTCTGCACGACGGGCCTCGTCCTGCCGGCGGAGATCTCCACCCAGGCCCAGGTCTGGTTCGAGGCGTTCGGCGGCTTCGACAAGGGCTTCGAGCGGCTGGTCTGGAGTGCCCGGGACGACGCGGGTCTGGCCGCGCTCGGTACGACCGGGACGCGCGGGATCCTCTTCCCCTACGCCGCGGGTGCCTACGGCTCCGGGAACAACATGGCCTTCGACGTCAGCTGGCTACGTTCGCGGGGCGGGTTCGACGTCACGCTCGGGGCGGGCATGCCCCCCCGGGGCGGTGAGGACCTGGACGCCTTCCTACGGGTGATCCTCGACGGGAAGGTGATCGTCTACGAGCCGCGGGCGCTGGTCCGTCACCACGCGCGGGCGGGGACAGCCGACCTGCACGACCAGATGTACGGCTACGGGTCGGGCATGTCCGCGGTCATCGTCAAGAACCTGCTCGGCCGGCCCCGAGCTGCGCTGAGTCTGTTGGGCCGGTTCCCGGCTGGAGTGCGCTTCCTGCTCGACCCCGGCTCGGCCAAGAACGCCGACCGCGGCTCGAGCTATCCCCGCAGCCTCAGCCGGTCCGAGCTGAAGGGCTACCTGGCGGGCCCTTTCCTCTACGTCTGGAGCCGGGCCCGGGTGCGGTTCAGCCGGGGTTAGGGCCCGACGGGCGAGGCAGCCCGTCCGACCGGTGTGACCGTGCGCAGGGCGGGGGGACAGGAGGACCGCACGAGACCCGATGGGTCGCCGCGGCCTCGGCGAAACCGGCTCAGGACGGGGACGTCCCATCGTCGACGGTGGAACCGTGGGCAGCCGCCCGGAGCGCAGAGCCCGCACGGGGTGCCGGCTCGGTAGTGCTCGTGCGCCTCGTGTGGATGCCCGCACTCGCAGAGGTGGGATCCGCACTTGGCCACGGTTGCCTCCACGGCTCGGACGGGTGAGATCTTTACTGGGCCAGGTTAACCGGTGTGGGTCGCCCGGTGCGGCCTTCCGCCCATCCGTGACTAAGACGTCCGTTAGCCGTCCGTTAGCCGTCCGTTAGCCGTCCGTTAGGCGGCTAAGGTGAGGGGTTATGACCTCTGCACCCCTCGCTCAGGCTCGTCGGCCCGGGACCCTGACGGTTCCCCCTGCGCTCGGGCCGCGACGCTGAGCGCGGCGTCGGGTCCCGTACAGCATGCCCGGCCCCCCACGGGACCGCTACCTCTGGTCACCGTCATCACGCCGGCCTACAACGTCGAGGCCTACCTGGACGAGACGGTCACCTCGGTCCTGGCTCAGACCCGCGGCGACTTCGAGTACCTGATCGTCGACGACGGTTCCACCGACGGTACGGCCGAGATCGCCAGCCGCTTCGCCCGGACGGATCCGCGGGTGGCGGTGGTGGCAGGACGCCACGCCGGCTCGGCCGCCGCGCGCAACCTGGCCCTGGCGTCGGCGCGGGGCACCTACGTCGCCTTCTGCGACGGCGACGACCGGTGGGACCCGCGCTTCCTCGAACGGGCCGTCTTCGTGCTCGAGACCGCCCCGTCGGAGGTGGGCGCGGTCTTCTCGGCCTTCCGCCTCATGGACCAGCACGGGCAGCCGAGTCTCACCGCCCGGGTGGCCGAGCCGGGTGACTACGACGCCGAGCGAATGCTCGCCGGCATGTGCCGCCCGGGCAACGGCAGCTGTCTTCTGCTGCGGCGGACCTGTTTCGACGAGGCCGGCCTCTTCGACTCCTCCCTGGACAGCTGCATCGACCTGGACATGTGGATGCGCATCAACCTCGGATCGCAGACCCCGCTCTTCCGGTTCCTCCCCGAGGTGCTCGTGGAGTGGCGGCAGCGGCCCGGGTCCATCAGCTCCAACGGTGGCAAGCGGGTGGACGGGCTGGCGGAGATGCTCCGTCGCTACGGCGGGGTGCTCTCGGTCGAGTCGGCCTCGGCCGCCCACCTCTGGCCGGCCGTCACGGCGTTCTGCGCCGGGCGGGACACCTTGGCCAGCGCGTGGCTCGGGACGGTCCGCCGCGGCGACCCGCGCTTCTTCCTGCGGGGACGGAACGGCCTCGTCCTGGGGGTCTTCGCGGTGACCGGTCCCCGTCTGGGACGGGTCCTGCATCGCTCCGCGCTGCGAGGGGTGCGGGTCCTGAGCGCCGGCCGGAGCGCTCTCCCGGCCCTGCGGGCGCGGGCGGCCCGTACCTGAGTGCCCGTGCCCGAGTGCCCGTACCGAGTATCCGCGCCCCGGGGTTACCGTCTCGCCGGTAGGGCCGCCAGCACGGCACGGCTGATCAGAGTCGTGCCGGCCGGGTTGGGGTGGTCCCCGTCGTCGGCGAGCAGGTGGGTCGGGTCGTGCTCGCCGTGGCCCTTGAACGGGGCGTACAGGTCGACACAGCGGGCGCCTGCGGTCCGGGCTGTACGGCAGATGGCGGTGTTGGCGGCCCGGGTGATCGCGTCGCTCCAATCGAGGTATCCGTCGGTCTCCTCTCGGGCACCCACCTCTCCGTCGGCGAAGACGTTCCAGTAGGTGGTGACCAGGACGGTGCCGGGGGCCGCGTCGGGACGGAGCCGGTCGAGGTGGGCGAGCAGCGCGCCCAGCCGGCGCGCCATGGCGGCGACATCGGGGGCGTAGCAGGAGGCCGGACAGTCCCGGCTGCGCCAGCGGTCGAGGTCGGGGCCGAGGTCGTTGGCCCCGATCGTGATGACCACCACGGACGCGTCACCGGCCTCCCGGCGTACGGCGGTGTCGTTGTCGAGCTGGGTGGCCACGTCGGAGGTCCGGGCACCGTTCGACCCCTCGTGGTCGACGCTTACTCGCCGCCCCTGCTGCTGCGCGAGCAGCGACCCGAAGGCGGTGACGTAGTCCATGCAGTCGCAGTGGTAGCCCGTGGTCACGGAGTCGCCCAGCCCCAGGACCCGCAGGGTGCCGGTCCCCGCCAGGAGAGGAGCGGGGCTCGTCAGGGTGGGGGTGGGCTCCGGTCTTGGGCTCGCGGGTCTGGGACTCGCGGGGGTGGGGCTGGCGGGGCTGGGGATAGCGGCTGCGGAGCCGGGGGTCGGGGCGGGTGAGCCGGGGGCCGGGACGGAGGTGGCGCCCGCCGCGCTGCAGCCCGCGGTCAGCACCAGGGCGACGACCAGGACCGACACCCGGGCCCCGAGGGGCCGTGGTCGACGCGACAAGCGGGCCGCCCGAGGAGATACCGGCATCTGGCCACGCTAGTCCGGGCACCTGAGAGGGACCCACGAGCACGACGAACGCGGTCGGAACCCCAGGGGTTCCGACCGCGTTGGCCCGCCGGGGCTTGCGCCAGGTCAGCCGCGCAGCGACTCCAGGGTGGCCCGGGCGCCGTGCTCGTGCAGCGACGCCAGGGCCGCCAGGTAGGGCTCGGTGAAGCCGGGCTGGTCCACCAGGTCCCCGAACAGCTCCCGGTTGGCCACGAAGGCGAGCGGCTCGTCCCGCTGGGTCTTCGCGATCGCGGTGAGCTGGTCGGCGATCCGGTCCACCACCGTGATCGGCTCGCCTTGCTCGTCCACGGCCTCGGCGTACCGGGCCCAGCTGGCCACGATCGTGGCCGAGCGGGTGACGTCACGTCCTGCGGCGAGGTTCTCCCGGATCACCGGCAGCAGCCACTTGGGAATGCGGTCCGAGCTCTCCGCACACAGCCGGGCGACGGTGTCGCGGACGGCGGCGTTGGAGAAGCGCTCGATCAGCTGCTGCTTGTAGTCGGTGAGGTCGATCCCCGGCACGGGCGACAGGGTCGGGGTGGCCTCGCGGTCCATGTAGGCGAGCAGGAAGTCCGCGAAGAGCGGGTCCTGGGCGACCTCGTGGACCAGTCGGTAGCCGGCCAGGTGGCCGACGTAGCACAGAGCCTGGTGGCTGGCGTTGAGCAGCCGGAGCTTCATCAGCTCGTACGGCTCGACGTCGGCCACGACCTGCACGCCTGCGTCCTCGTACGGCGGTCGGCCGAGCGAGAAGGTGTCCTCGAGCACCCACTGCGTGAACCGCTCGCACACCACGGGCCAGGCGTCGGTGATGCCGAAGCGCTCGGCGATCTGGGCCCGGTCCTCGTCGGTGGTCACCGGGGTGATCCGGTCGACCATCGAGTTGGGGAACTTCACGTGGCCGGCCACCCAGTCGCCGAGGTCGGCGTCCCGGAGCCGGGCGAACGCGGTGAAGACCTCCTGGGCGACGTGGCCGTTGCCCTGGATGTTGTCGCACGACATGATCGTGAACGGCGGCACGCCCCGGTCCCGGCGGCGTACGAGGGCCTCGGTCACCAGCCCGAAGACGGTGGCCGGGACGGTACCCGGCGTCAGGTCGGCCTTGACCGCGGGGTTCTCGCCGTCGAAGTGACCGGTGACGGGGTGGAAGTTGTAGCCCCCCTCGGTGACGGTCAGCGACACGATCCGGGTGGCCGGGTCCGCCATTTTCTCCATCACCGCCTCCGGGTCGTCGGGGGCGTAGAGGTACTGCACGATCGAGCCGATGACGCGGGGCTCCCAGCCGCCGCCGGGATCCTTCAGCACCAGGGTGTACAGGCAGTCCTGGGCGTCCATCGCGTCGCGCATCCGGAGGTCGAACGGCATCACCCCCACGCCGCAGATCCCCCAGTCCAGAGCCTGTCCCTGCTCCATCAGGGTGTCGAGGTACATCGCCTGGTGGGCGCGGTGGAAGCCGCCCACCCCGAAGTGCACGATGCCCGTGGTGACCTGGCCCCGGTCGTAGCGGGGGACCGGGACCGACAGCGACCCCAGGGTCGCGCTGCTCAGCTGCTCGCTCATCGACGCTCCCCGCTCACTTGACCGCACCCAGCGACAGACCCTGGACGAGCTTGTCCTGGGCGGCGAAGCCGGCGATCAGGACGGGCAGCGACACCGCCGTGGCGGCGGCGCAGACCTTGGCCAGGAACAGGCCTTGGGAGGTGACGAAGCTGGTCAGGAAGACCGGGGCGGTCTGGGCCACGATGGAGGTCAAGGTGTTGGCCAGCAGCAGCTCGTTCCAGCTGAAGATGAAGCAGATCAGGGCGGTGGCTGCGATCCCGGGGGAGATGATCGGCACGATGATGCTGCGCAGCGTACGGATCAGGCCGGCTCCGTCGATGGCGGCGGCCTCGAACAGCTCGACGGGGATGTCGGCCAGGAACGACCGCAGCATCCAGACCGCGATCGGCAGGTTCATCGCCGTGTAGAGGATGACGATGAAGTTGATGTTGTCCAGCACGCCCACCGTCTTCGCGATGATGTAGAGCGGCAGCAGGCCCCCGACCGCCGGCAGGAACTTCGTCGACAGGAAGAAGAACATCACGTCGGTCCACTTCTCGACCGGCTTGACCGACAGGGCGTACGCCGCCGGGATCGCGAGCAGGATCACCACGATGGTGGACACGACCGAGGCGGTCACCGAGTTGATCAGCGGCGGCCAGGGGCTCGCGCCCGAGGAGGCACCGAAGAACTCACGGTAGCCGTCCAGGGTCAGGGGGGCGAAGAAGCTCGGCGGGTTCGTCGCCGCGCTGAACTCGCTGTGCAGGCTGGTCAGCAGCATGTAGAAGACCGGGAATACGAAGAGGATGCCGATCACCCAGGCGAGCAGGCCCAGGGCGATGTTGGCCTTGCGGGAGCCGAGCTGGCGAGAGCGGGCGTTGGAGGCCCGCTTGGTGGCGGCGATCTTGGAGGGTGCGGAGGCCAGAGCGGTGGTCACGTCAGTTCCCTTCCTCGAACAGGCTGGACAGTGTGCGCAGGGTGAAGGTCGCGATGATGATCGTGCCGATCACCACGATCACGCCCTGGGCCGAGGCCAAGCCGTAGTCCTGGGCGTTGTAGAGCGTCTGGTAGATGGTGTACGGCAGGTTGGCCGTTCCGTAGGCACCGGCCGTCATGGTGAAGACCGAGTCGAAGAGCCTCGCGTCGCCCAGCTTGCCGCCCTGGACCAGGTCGATGGCCTTGAGATTGGCCTCCTCGAAGTGAAGCCGGTAGGCCACCATCAGTTTTACCCCATACTCCTCAGCCACCCGGATCATCGAGAGGCAGTCCTCTTCGGTTACCGCCATCGGCTTCTCACAGAGGACGTGCACTCCGGCCCGGGCAGCCCGCTCGGCATAGGGTCGGTGGAGATGGTTGGGTAAGGCGATGTAGACTGCGTCAATGACCCCGCTGCCGAGGCACTCATCGTACCGGTCGTAGCTGAAACGTGCCTTGACCTTATACCGGCGGCCAAGCTTCTCCAGCTTTTCCGGATCGTCCGAGACGAGGGCGGCCAGCTCGGAGGTCTCGGCATGAGCGAATGCCGGCAAGACCGCCACCTGGGCGATGTGCCCCAGGCCGACGACGGCGTAGCGGACCTTTTTCTGGTTCTGTCGAGCTGTTCGAGGCATTGCGGGCTCTGAGGCTATGGGCTACGGGCTATGGGCCTGACGGCAGCGACCCGGGAGTCCCGGGGCGTCCCGGCACAGCCCATAGCCAATAGAGTGTCTACAATGCCCGTCTTCCCTGGATCAACTGCATCACGGCCATGATCACCGCAATCACGAGCAGGACGTGAATGAAACCACCGAGCGTGTATGACGTGA
>JBBQAB010000471.1:0-8225 GCA_038198385.1 Propionibacteriales bacterium | reverse complement strand
CTCGACCGCCCGAGCTGGGAAGCGATCTGGACCGACCTCGTCGAGCTGATGCCGCACGGGGTGACCAAGGGCCGGATCGACACCCTCGAGCCCGAGGACCTCGCCCATTACCAGGCCGTGCGTACCGGCCAGCGACGAGGACGCGTGTACGCGTACCGGCGGACGGGTCAGGCCTGCTACGTCTGCGGGTCTCCGATCCGCACCCAGGTCGTCGACGGTCGCAACCTGTTCTGGTGCGGGGAATGCCAGCGCAGCCACGAGCGGGAGGTCAGCCCGGGGTTCCCCGACGACGTTCGAGCCGGACCACGACGCCGGCCGCTCCCGCCGGTCTGAGGGGATGACGGTGATGACGGTGATGACGAACCGATCGGAACCCGCGAGTGGTCGCCCCGATCGCACCCTGCTGCAGCCGGGCCTGCGGGCGGTGATCTGTGGGACCGTCGGCCGCGGTCGACGCCCGCCGCAGTACTACGCGGGGTCGGGCAACCGGTTCTGGGAGCTCCTGGAGGGCAGCGGGCTGGTCCCCGACCGCCTAAGGCCGGACCGGGCCGATCGGCTCCCGGCCTTGGGGCTGGGCCTGACCGACCTGGTCATCGAACGGGTCCGAGCCCCCGGCCGGGAACCGGAGATGGTCGTCCATCGCCCTCCGTTCGACGAGGCGATCCGGGCGGTCCGACCGGGGGTCGTCGCGTTCGTCAGCAAGACCGCGGCCACCTGGTACGCCCGAGGAGCGGGCGAGCGGCTCCCGCAGTCCTACGGTGAGCTCGACTGGACCGTCGCCGGAACCCCGGCGTTCGTGCTGCCGGGGCCCTCCGGGGCCAACAACGGGATGTCCCTCTCGCTCCGGATGGCCCTCTGGACCGACCTCGCCGACTATCTGGACCACCATCAGGCCTAGCGCACGCCGTCCGGATCGGCGGGCAGCAGGAGCCAGGCCTGGAAGCCGCCGATCAGATAAGGGGCGCGGTGGAGTCCGAGCTCCTGCAGGGTGGCGGCCACCAGGCTGGAGTTGTACCCCTCGCGACAGACCACGATGATGCGCTGGTCGTGGTTGTGGACCTCCGGGAGGCGATTCGGGCTCGCCGGATCCAGCCGCCACTCCAACACGTTGCGGTCGACCACCAGTGCGCCCGGCAGCTCACCGTCGCGGGAATGCTGCTCGACGGGGCGCGTATCGACCACCAACGCGCCGGCGGCGGCTTCGGTGGCCAGGTCCGCCGCGGGGACGCGGTCCAGTCCTTGTCGGGCCCCGGCCAACAGCTCTTCGACCTTCACGGGTCCCATGATGCCCAACGGCTCGGCCGGGCGGTTGCTCACCCAAACGTTTCGCCTCGCCCACCCCGGTCGAGGATGTTCCGGTCCGCTCCCGAGGCTGGGGTGGTGACGATTCGCAACGGCGTCAGCTGTAGCGTCGCGAGACATGACCGAGCAACAGCCCTTCGAGGTCGTCCGGCGCTCCGACGGGTTCGAGTTACGTCGTTACCCGGCGCACGTCGTGGCTGAGGTCACCGTCGACCAGCCCTTCGAGCAAGCGGGCAACACCGCGTTCCAGTACCTCTTCGGCTACATCACCGGCCAGAACCGGTCCCGCACGTCGGTCGCGATGACCGCACCCGTGGTCCAGTCGGACGGAGCCGCCCAGAAGGTGGCGATGACCGCACCCGTCGTCCAGCACGGCACGCAGGAGGGCGGGTATGCCGTCGCGTTCGTCCTGCCGGCATCGATGACCCAGGACACCGCCCCGGAGCCGATCGACCCCCACGTCTCGATCCGTACGGTGCCGCCCAGCTTGGCGGCCGTGTCGCGCTACTCGGGCCGCTGGTCGCAGGACTCCTACGAACGCCATTGCCGTCGTCTGCTCCAGGCGATCGAGGCTGAAGGCCTCAAGCCCGTCGGCACACCGCGCTTCGCCCGCTTCGACCCACCGTTCAAGCCCTGGTTCCTGCGACACAACGAGGTGGTCGTCGACGTGTCCGAGAACCCGGGCTCGCAGGCGTAGCCGCGCCGAGCACCGCAGCCCCACCCCGGGGCGCAGGTGAGCGCCTCCCGATGGACTCTGAGAGGGGTCCGCGGCGGACCGCGGACCCCTCTCGTCATTGTTCGTCTTGCCCGTGGTGGCGTGTGTCCTGGAGACCTCCGACCAGGACGGGTGTCGCACTCCTGAGGTCAGCTCCGGGCGGCGCTTTCGCTGAGGATTGTCTTGGCGTGGTCCCGCGACTCTTCGTGGGCCTCTTCGACGACGGCGAAGTCCGGGTCGTCGGCGAAGGACTTCATCCGGGCGATCCGGAAGATGAGCAGGCCGTAGAGTGCCTTGGCCAGAATGTCGGCGATGGAGTAGCCGGCCTGCTTGCCCACCCACGCCGACGCGCCGTCGAAGCCGAGGAGGGGGACGAGGTAGGCGATGGGGTAGACGCCCCAGGTCGCGACCAACAGGATCCTCATCCTGGAGACGGTCCTGCGGACCGCAGGTGGCTGTCGGTCGAGCGAACGGGTCAGCTCGACGAACAGGACGTACAGGATGTAGAGGAAGGGGACCGTGGAGAGCAGGCCGAAGATGTGGCGCGTGAGGTTGTCGGAGCTGATCTCCCCGGGGTAGCCCAAGAGGATCATGAGAGCGGCGGCCGGGATGAGGCGCCGCAGCAGCGACGCTTGCAGCGCCTTGGCCAGGGTCAGCACCACCACCAGCTCCACCAGCAGCAGCGGCACGGTGAGCAGCCAGTCGACGTAGCGGTAGCCCTCGTTGAAGGACCGCCCGATGGCCTGGGTGTACATCCCGCGGCCTCCGACCGCGTCGGTCACGTAAGCGTCCCGGAACGAGGCGAAGATCCGGAAGTAGTGGTAGGCCGCGATGCCGCAGACGACAGCCGAGACCACCAGGGCCTGCCGGTAGCGAGCCAGCACGCGGGGCTGCGCGATGACCAGGAAGAGCGCAGTGAACAGCTGCGAGGCAATCACCAGGGATAAGAGGTTGTAGACGGTGTCGTACTGACCTTGAGTCAAGGCGTCGGGTAACACGATGTGCCTCCTTTGGGCGTGGTTCTATCCATCACCAGGGCTGGTCGGCCAGAAAGAGGCTAAATCCCGATCTGCAGTTTCGAAACCTCATAGGACCGATCGTGGGTGTTTTCTGAGAGTACTCGGCAGACCACAAAAACCCAGAGGCCGCCGGGATCTTTTGGAGAACTTGGGAAAGCTCTACTGCGCGCCATAATGAAAGAATGAAGAGCGCTTCCGTGACCGGTACGACGCCGAGCGTCGTCCTGGCCACGGGAGCCCGCTGGTCGCGTCGGGTGGTGGTCGGGACGATCGTGCTGAGCATCGCGGCCTCCCTCCTCCCGCCGAAGGGTCAGGACGTCTTCGTTCTCGTGCTGGTGGCGGTCGGGCTGCTCGCCGGGCTGCCCCACGGGTCGGTGGACCACCGCCTGGCCGCGGGCCTCACCGGAAGACCGGCCCTGGTCGTGGCCGCCGGTTACGCCGCCGTAGCGGTGCTCACCTGGGTGCTGCTCGCGACGACCGGCCTGGTCGCCCTGGTCCCGGTCCTGGCGCTCAGCCTGGTGCACTTTGCGCTCGGCGAGCTCGAAGTGCTGCGGGCCACCACCGGGTGGCAGCCGTCCCCGGCCGCCGCGATCGCCGCGGCGGTGGCCGGAACGGGTGCGCTGCTCCTGCCCCTGGCCCGCTCAGATGGCCAGATGGTCGCTGTGGCAGTGTCGATCTCCCCTCATCTCGGGACGCTCCTGAGCGCGGAACCGAGCCGGATCGCGCTGGTGGCGGTGTGGGTCGCCGCCGCCGCGGGGGCCGCGGTGCCGGCTCTCCGGGCCGGCCGCCCCGCCGTCGTGGTCGATATCGTGCTGATCGGGGCGTTGGGTGCGCTGGCTCCCCCGCTGGTCGCGTTCGCCGTCTGGTTCGGCGGTTGGCACGCTCTGCGCCACTGCACCCGGCTGCTGACCGTAGACGGTCCGTCCGCCGCCCTGATCGCCGGCGGCCAGACCCGTCGGGCCGTCGCCGCTCTGGCGCGAGCGGCGGCCGGACCGACTCTGGCGGCGGTCCTCGTCCTCGTCGGCCTGGTGCTCGTGGCCGCCAAGGCGACCGCGCCGACCGATGCGGTGGGCACAGCTTTGCTCGTCTTGCTTGCCCTCACCGTGCCGCACATGCTGGTAGTGATGGCGATAGACGGCCGAAATTCTAACGTCCGACAGCACTGACCATACAAGCCCATCCGCTATTCCGGACGCTCTTCCCGGCGCGCGGCGACAATACCAGTGATGACTCTGAGGAACGGTTTGTCGGTAACTGGGTCGCCATTGTTTCTCAGGGGCGGGTGGTTTTGGTTGCACTCATTCGGGGTTTTTTTTTTGCACCGCGGCATCACGTCTTTCTTCGACGCTCCAGGGATGGTTTTCGCGGAGCCTCGGATGACGTGGCGACATCGCCGCCGCCCCGTTGCCTTGCTGGTGCCTCCCAACGGGGGGCCGCGGTCGCTGGGCCTGGCATGACTGACCGCCCCTGTCGTTGATGATCAGCGACCGCCTCGGATCGGACGAGGATGGCGGTGTCATGACGACCTCGGCGAGCGAGCGCTGGTCTGGACAGGACACTGAGATGTTTGACGATCTGGCCTTGCTTGCCACCGGGCTGACGTCCCCCTGCTCGCCGAGGTCAGCCTCGGTGACGGCCGCGGTGTCCCGGTTCGGGTCACCCTTCAGCACGTCGGCCATGACGACTACGCCGTCGGCGACTGCGCGCCGTCCCTTCCGCGTCCGTTTGCCTCGCGTCAGCGTGGACGGGGGCGGCAAGGACCGGAGGCACCGCAGCCTGCTCGCCCGCTTCCGGGCACGCGCTGCACCTGTACGAGCCGCAGCACCGGGCACTCTCGATCTCGGTAACGGCGTAGGGCCGGCTGTTGGGGACGCTGATGGGTGGTACGGCGTTGGTATAACACGGCTCAGCTCAGGAGAGAAGCTCCGAAGATCCGGTGTGCCACCGCACCCCACAACGGGTGCGTCGGGCGGTGGAGCGGGCGGTGGAGGTCGCGCCGCAGTGGACCGGTGGGCAGCGGTTGGGACAAATCCTCAGCCGGCCAGGCCGCGGAGGTGAGCCAGCAGCTGCTTTCCGCTCCAGGTCGAGCTGACCAGGTCCCGGCGCAGGGTGAGCAGCGGCCGTTTCGCATCGGGTTTTCGGTCGGCGAGCTGGAACGCCGCCTGGTAGCCGGCCGCGGCGACGTGCGGCAGGGCGGTGCGGTCCCAGGCCCCGTACGGATAGGCGAAGTGCCGGACCGGCTTGCCGATGATCTTCTCCAGCAGCTCCCGCGGCTGCTTGAGCTGCGTCGACCAGTCCTGGCCCCGGTACTGGTCGACGCGATGGTGGTCCCAGGTGTGCGCGGCCACCGTCATCCCGGCGTCGTCGAGACGTTTGAGGTCGCGCTGGGTGAACCACCCCTTGTTACCCAGCACCACCGTCATCGCGAAGAAGGTTGCGGTCATCTTGCGGGCCCGCAGCTGCGGCAGACCCTCGCTGATCTGGCTGCCCTGGCTGTCGTCGAAGCTCAGCATGACTGGCTTAGGCGGCAGCGTGGCCCCGGTGGTCAGGTGCTCGAGGTAGTCGTCGGCGCTGATGGTGTTCCAGCCGTCCTCGCCCAGCGCGTCGAGCTGGGCCCGAAACGTCTTGGGCGGGCAGATCAGCAGCGTGCGGGCGTACTCCCCATCGGCGGAGGTCCAATCCCGCAGCTGGTGCCAGCACAGCACCGGTACGCTCGCCCGGACCGCGATCTGGCCCGGGGTCGCCGCCTTGACGCGCGCCGTGGTGGTAGCCGGGGCCGACGGGTGCGGACTGGTCGAGGGGTTGCTGCCGGTGCTGGGAACGGCGGGTGTCGGGCTGTCGGCACCGGCCGGCGTGCTCGGCGGGGCAGCGGGTGTGGACCCGGACGATGGTTCACCGCTGCAACCGACCAGGGCTGCGGCCCCCGCGGCGAGGGCGCCGGCCAGCAACCCGCGACGACCCAGGGTGGGCCCGGAACTCGGTTCAACCACCGACGACTCCACGCCTGTTGACCCGGTCACTGGTAGGAGATCATGTCCGGCACGGGCCGCTTCGCCATCGTCTGTTTTGGGGTGAGCATCGGCTTGTCCTCGTCATAGAAGTTCTTCCAGCCGAACGGCATCCCCTGGGGAGCGGCCGCGACGACGGCCCGCCACGTCCCCTCCTTCAGGTCCGGCGAGCCCTGACCGTCCATGTGGATCAGCAGCTGGAGCTCGTCGTGGCGGGTGTCCAACTTCTTCTCGTTCCGAATCATCGACAGCTGGAACTGGTGCAGCACCAGCAGCTTCTGCGGCAGCTGGTTCTTGGCGGTGAGCCCGGCCAGCCAGTCGGAGACACGATTGATCTCGGCGGCGTCGACACCGCCGATCTGAACGAGCGGTCGTTGGTTGGGGCTGAGGCGCCACTCCGGATCCAGGGCCAGGCCGACGTTGGGCAGCTTCAGTAGTTCCTCGTAGCGCTTGGCCTGGGACAAGAAGTCCGCCCGGCCCGGCTGCAGATCCAACACCACGTAGACGCCGGACTTGCGCGCCTGCTCCACCCACGGCTTCAGCGTCTTGATCGGGGTGTCAAAGGAGTAGTCACCGTCGGGACCGGGCGAGCCCTGCAGGGTGGTGGCGATGATCTCGAACGTCGGCACCACCGGCATCTTGCTGAGCGGGTCGTAGCGCTTGGCCATCTTCTCGGCCCGGGCCACGCTGGCTTTGACCCCCTGCTCGCCGAGCACCCCGAGCGCGGAGGTGTCGGGATGGCCGTAGAGGGCGACGAACCGCTTCCCGGGCAGGAGCAGCTGACCGCCGCCGGGTAGCTGGACGCCGGTCTTCGCCACCGCGACCCGCGCGGCCAGCCGCTTGGTCGAGCCGAAGTCGCCGACCGCCACCACCCGCTGCGGCTTCTGTTGGGCTAGCGCCGCGATCGCCTTCGGATCGGCGCGGGGATCACGGTTCGTGAGCGCAACCGGCTGGTGGCCGGTGGCGGCCGCGACCGTCGTGGTCAGGGCGGTCACCGTCGCGGACGGGATCTCCTTCTTCGACGCCGCACGGGTGAGCACGGTCATCGGCGAACCGCCGGCGGGCGGGGTGATGGCGGGGAGCTTGGTGGGATCGGTGACCACCTCGACCCCGTGCAGCGAGCCGAGCCGGTCCCCGGTCGCGCCGACCGCGAGCACCGTACGCGGTGCCAGCCGGCTCACCTCGGCGGCAAAGGCGGCGGGCAGCGGCTCCCCGCCGGCGGGGAGCAGCAGCAGCGGAACCCCGAGTCGGGAGGCCTGCTCGGCGCCGGCCTGAACCCCAGCCTGGTCGTCGGCCGAGGCCACGACCACTGCCGGGGCGGATCGAAACACCGCGCCGCTGATCCGGACCGACAGCTCAGCGGGGTCTCCAGCCGACAGCGCCACGACCGGCGCGCCGGAGGTGGCCAGGGCGGCCGACACCGGGGTTCGCGCAACCACAGCGGTCGAGGACCGTCCCGCGGGCGGAGGGTTCGACCCCGGCGCCGGGTCGGTGCCGCCGCTACAACCGGCCACCAGCCCCCCGAGCAGCAGGGCGACCGCGGGAGCCAGCACGCGGGTGCGGGCGCTGGGCCGGCGGGTCGGGGCCGACGTGGGTGCTGGGGCTGTCACCGGTCTAGGAGACCACACTTCAGGGAGATAGTTGAGACGCAAAACGCCACGTGAACGGCGGTCGGCATCCCCGTGGTGAACGACGACACGCCGGTTCACTCGCGTGCGATCAAACCTCCCGACGCCCAGTGGCCGGCACGCAACGCTCTCGACCACGGCCGTCACGGTGGACGTGCCCATCAACGGCAAACGGGCCCGCGACCACCGCAACGGCATGTCGATCCCGCCCCAGGTGACGCTGCGCAACGCCGTCGGAGTGGCCCGCCACCCCGCCTGGTTCCGCAGCGTGCTCCAAGACCCGCCGATCGGGTTCCGTAACCTGCTGGGCATTGCGGAAGGGTCGAGTGCGCTGAGCCACCAGGAGTACATCGACACCGAGCTGGCCAACTTGCGGGCCAGCTGGGACGACATCGCACGACTACGCCGACAACGGAACGGTCCGCTGCTCGTCAAGGGGTCGACCACGGTCGACGACGCGCTGAGCGCCGCGGCCGCCGGTGCCGACGGGATCTTCGTCAGCAACCACGGCGGACGCCAGCTCGACAGCCTGCCGAGCTCGATCGGCACGCTG
>JBBQAB010000470.1:0-3014 GCA_038198385.1 Propionibacteriales bacterium | reverse complement strand
GGTTGTTCGCCCAGCCGCTGCGGACGAAGGTGCCGGTCTCGGAGAAGCGGGTCATGAGCGCGGTGGCCCAGGCCCACGCCCGCCTCGTCTGAGTCCGGGCCGCCCCGCCCACAGGTAGATTGGCCCCATGATGGATCCCAGCCTTCTCTACACCGTGGACGAAGAGGTGGCGGCCAAGCTGGTCGGTCACCACCCGGTGCTCATCCATCAGCTCGACGGCTTCGTCGACGCGGGTCAGGCCGGCCGGCTGTTCAGCTCGCACCTGCTGGAGCACCTCGAGCACGAGGTGGTGGTGGAGTTCGACCACGACCAGCTGCACGACTACCGCAGCCGGCGCCCGGCGATGATCTTCGATACCGACCACTGGACCTCCTACGCCGACCTGCACCTGCGGCTCTACCGGATGGTGGACGATCAGGGCGAGGTGTTCCTGCTGCTGAGCGGCCCCGAGCCCGACGTGCAGTGGGAGCGGCTCTCGGCGGCGCTGGTCCAGCTGATCGAGCGTCTGGGGGTCCGCCTGACGGTCAGCATGCACGGCATCCCGATGGCCGTCCCCCACACCCGTCCCGTCACCCTGACCGCCCACGCCACCGACACCGAGCTCGTCCAGGGCTACCGCAGCTGGATCGACCGGGTCGAGGTGCCGGCCAGCTTCACCGGCCTGCTGGAGTTCCGGCTCGGCCAGCTCGACCGCAAGGCCATGGGCTTCGCGGCCCACGTGCCGCACTATCTGGCCCAGGCGGCCTTCCCCGAGGCCACCTTGACCCTCACCCGGTCGCTCAACCAGGCGACCGGGCTGGCCGTGCCGCTGGAGCCCCTGGAGACGGCATCCGCGGGCAACCTGTCCGACATCGCCGGAGAAATGGCCGGCTCCAGCGAGGTCCAGGACCTGGTCCGCACCCTGGAGCAGCAGTACGACGCCGTCGCCGCCGAGAAGCGCGAGCGGGTGCCGAGCGCGGAGGAGATCGCCGCGGAGTTCGAGAAGTTCCTGGCCGACCGCGAGAAGGACGTCTGAGCGGTGCGCCGCCCCGTCGTGAGGTTCACCCTCAGCCGCTGGGGCCGAAGCGCTCCACCCGGACGTCGGCGGGGTCGACCCCGAGCTCGACGAGCAGGGTGCTGACCCGCTCGGCGAAGGCGGCCGAGCCGCAGACGAAGTAGGTCGAGTCCGCACCGAGGAGGCGGGCGAGGTCGCCGGCCTGCACCTGGCCGGCGGGGCGGCCCGTCGCCGAGGGCTCCCGGGAGAGGGCCAGCAGTGCCCCGAACGTCGCCAGCTCGGTCGCGTACGGAAGGGTCTCGGCGGTCCGGGCCGCGGCGACCACCTGCAGCCGGCCCACCGGTACGAGCCGGGGGTGCTCACGGGCCCAGCGCAGCATGGCGACCAGCGGGACGACCCCGGTGCCGCCGCCGATCCCGATCGCGCGGGTGCGCCCGTCCCAGACGAACCAGCCGCCGATCGGGCCGCGCACCTCGAGCTCGTCGCCGACCTCGACCGACTCGGCGAGGTAGGACGACACCTCGCCGTCGGCCAGCCGCTCCACGAGCAGCTCCAGCAGCGGGTCGTCGGGGGCCGAGGACACCGAGTAGGACCGGGTAGCGGTGTAGCCGTCGTCAGCGCGCAGCCGGACCACGTAGTGCTGGCCCGGGAGGTGGCGTACGCGGTCCGGGACCTCGAGCCGCAGGATCACCGTGTCCGGGGTCGGGTGCCCCACCTCGCGCACCGTGCTGAGCCGCCAGCCACCCGGTGGGCCGGGTCGGGCGGGACCCGGGCCGGGGTCAGTCACCGGTGTAGCGCTGCTCACGCCACGGGTCGCCCAGGTCGTGGTAGCCGTTCACCTCCCAGAACCCCGGCTTGTTGCGGTCCAGCAGCGTCAGCCGGGTGATCCACTTGGCCGACTTCCAGAAGTAGAGGTGCGGCACCAGCAGCCGCGCCGGCCCGCCATGGTCGCGGGGGAGGGGCTTGCCGTCGTAGGTCCAGGCGACCCAGGCCTGCCCGCCGCGCAGGTGCTCGAGCGGGAGGTTGGTCGTGTACCCCGTGGTGGAGGTGGCCAGCACGTGGGTCGCGGTCGGCAGGGGACCGGCCGCGTCCAGCAGGACGTCGACGCTGATCCCGGCGAAGGTCGTTCCGAACTTGGACCAGGTGGTCACACAGTGGATCGGGCCGGTGTACGTCGACTCGGGCAGGGCGTGCAGCTCGCCCCAGGACCAGGTCGTCGGGCTCGAGACGAGGCCGTCCACGGTCATCGTCCACCGCTCGGGGTCGATCACCGGGGTCACCTCCGCGGTCAGGACGGGGAAGTCCTCGCCGGTGTCGTACTGCCCGGGGGGAAGGTCCTCCCGCGGGGGCCGTCGACGACCGATGAACCCACGCTGCGCCATCTGCGGACCACCTTTCCCGGCCCGGACCTCGGCCACCGGACCTGCTGCTCACCACCCTAGAGCCCGGGTCTGACACCGGCGGGGCCCGACCGTCGCCTTGGGGTCGCTAGGCTCACGGCGTGCCCCAGTCCGTGAGCGAGCTGACCGACCTCCTCGACCTGGAGGAGATCGAGGTCGGTCTCTTCCGCGCCCACCAGCCGCGAACCCAGCTGCAGCGGCTGTTCGGGGGCGAGGTCTTGGCCCAGGCCCTGATGGCGGCCGTCCGAACGGTCCCGCAGGAACGCACCCTGCACTCCCTGCACGCCTCGTTCCTGCTGCCCGGGCGCACCGACACCCCGATCGTGTACGACGTCGAGACCGTCCGCGACGGCGGCTCGTTCTCCTCCCGCCGGGTGGTCGCGCGCCAGGGCGGCAAGGTGATCTTCTACCTGTCCGGGTCCTTCCACGCGGCCGAGAGCGGTCTGGAGCACGCGGACCCGATGCCCGAGGGCGTGCCCGGGCCTGATGAGTGCCCACGTCTCAGCGACGTCATGGCGCAGGCCTCGGGTCGGCCCTCGGCGATGTGGGAGCAGGAGTGGGGCGTGCTGGACGTGCGCTACGTCGGGGACTCCCGCGCCGGTGGCGCCCTGGTCGACCCG
>JBBQAB010000469.1:0-2627 GCA_038198385.1 Propionibacteriales bacterium | reverse complement strand
CTCGAGGGCGTTCGCCGCCTACTGCGCAACCAACGGCATCCGCCGTTCACTCGGGCGCACCGGCATTTGTTACGATAATGCGGTTTCAGAGTCGTTTTTCGCCACCTACAAGAAGGAGCTCATTCACACCCGCCCGTGGTCCAGCCTGGCACACTTGAAGAAGGAGACGTTCGACTGGATCGAAATGTACTATAACACCCAGCGTCGCCACTCTACACTGGGGTACTTGACACCCCTAGAATACGAGCTAGGCTATAGGAACATCAACGAAATTGCGGCCTAAAACCGTGTCCACTTTAACGGGAACGCTCCAACCCGGTTTCCCAGGGCCAGTCTCGGGGTAGGTGCAGGGTGGGTCGGCGCCCGGAGGTGGCGATGCGGGCGGGGACGGCGATCAGGTGGGTGCGCAGCGAGGCGGTGGTGGCTTTGGTGTGCAGCCCACCGGCCTGCGTTCCGCGCAATTCGGCTCGGCTAGAGATCCTGGCGGGATGAAGCCCGAGGTCAGGGGTGTGCAGGTGCCCGCGAACCCCGGAATCGCCTAGAGAAACGCGTGTAGCGATAGTTGCTGCTCAATATGGGTATCGGGGTGTACTGTCTAGAGCGATGTACGTGAAGACGACTGCACGTCAGACCAAGGCCGGCCCGGTCCGCTACCTGCACCTGGCCCACAACGAGTGGGACCCGGTCGCTGGCCGGTCGGTCCCGAAGATCCTCTACGGGTTCGGTCGGGAAGACCAGCTCGATCGCGACGCGGTCAAGCGGCTCGTCGCCTCGCTGACCCGGCTGCTCGACCCCGCCGACGCGCTGGCCGCGACGGCCGGCGCAGAGCTGGGATTCGTGGAATCGCACCCGTTCGGGGGGACGTTCACCCTCGACACCCTGTGGCGGCGCCTGGGTATCGACACCGTGCTGCTCGGCCTGCACACCGGCCCGGGCCAGCAGCCGCGCCGGGGCCGGCCCCGAGAGACCGAGGTGGCTGAGCGGGTGTTGTTCGCGATGGTCGCCAACCGCGCGTTGGATCCGTGCTCGAAGCTGGCCGCCGCGGACTGGATCACCAACGACGTGCACATCGACGGGCTGCCCGAGACCTCCGACGACGCCTGCTACCGGGCGATGGACTGGCTGCACGAGGTGCGCGAGGATCTGGAGGCCGGGGTGTTCGCCCAGGTCGCGAACCTGCTCAACCTCGAGGTCGACCTGCTGTTCTTCGACACCACCTCCACCTACTTCGAACGGGAGGACCCCGACACCCCCGTGGCCCGCGACGAGAACGGCCACCCCCGACCCACCGACGACGCGGCGACCGACGGCGGGGACGACGGCGTCGGGTTCCGGACCTACGGCAAGTCCAAGGACTCCCGCGACGACCTGCCCCAGATCGTGATCGGGATGGCCGTAACCCGCGACGGGATCCCGGTGCGGGTGTGGTGCTGGCCCGGCAACACCGCCGACTCCACCCTGATCCGGCAGGTCAAGGACGACATGCGGGACTGGACCCTGTCGAAGATCGTGTGGGTCGCCGACCGCGGCTTCTCCTCCGAGGCCAACCGCCGCTACCTGCGCCGCGGCGAGCACGCCTACATCATCGGGGAGAAGCTGCGCTCGGACTCCCCGGAGATCACCGCCGCGCTGTCGCGCCAAGGCCGCTACCGCACCATCGCGGAGAACATGCGGGTCAAGGAGGTCAAGGTCTCCGAGACCGAACGGTTCGTGATCTGCCACAACCCCGACGCCGCGACCCGCGACGCCCACATCCGCACCCAGCTGATCGCCGCGCTCACCGAGCTCATAGCCGACTCCGACACGCTCACCGCGACGAAGCGCGGCGAGCTGCGCGGGCGGATCTCCACCAAGCCCGGGCTGAACCGCTTCCTGCGCGTCACCCCCGGCGGGTTGCTGCGCGTGGACAAGGCGAAGTGCAAGACCGAAGCCAACCTCGACGGCAAGTACCTGCTACGCAGCTCCGACCCGCACCTGTCCGCCGCCGAGATCGCCGTAGGCTACAAGCAGCTCCTCGAGGTCGAACGCGGCTGGCGGGACATGAAGTCGGTCCTCGACCTGCGCCCGGTCTACCACCGCCTCGAAGAACGTATCCGCGCTCACGTCGTGCTCTGCTGGCTCGCGCTGCTGCTCATCCGCATCATCGAAACCACCACCAACCAGACCTGGTTCCACATCCGCCGCGACCTCGACCGCCTCCACGTGGGCACCTTCACCGGCCCCACCGGAACCTTCCGCCAACGCACCGAGCTGTCCAAGGCCCAACGCGACCTGTTCGCCAAGCTCAACATCACCACCCCCAAGCAGATGATCGAACTCGCCCCCACAAGCCCCTGACCAGCACCAACCCCCCAACCTAGAGACACGCCCCTCCGGCGTGTCTCGACGCATTACCCCAGGTCAGACCCCAGATCGCGTCTCTAGCCGACCTGAATTACGCGGAACGCAGGATGGGGTGTGCGAGAGCACGACGAGGTATGCGAGGGCGGCTCTCGGGGTCCAGGGCGGGCCACTCCGGAGTCGTGGCACTGTGGAGGGCGTGCGCATCCTGGTCGTCGAGGACGAAGAACCCCTGGCCGACGCCATCGCCCGCGGCCTGCGCCGTGAGGGCATGGCCGTCGACGTGG
>JBBQAB010000468.1:0-6936 GCA_038198385.1 Propionibacteriales bacterium | reverse complement strand
CGGGCTGCTGGGGCAGTTGAACGCGCTGTCACCGGTCCTGGCCGAGCAGCGGGCTGCCCGCAAGGCCGAGCGCACCAAGCAGAACGAGGAGGCCCGGGCGGCGAAGGAGAAGTTCGTCGCCGAGGCCGAGAAGCTGGCCGCCGGCACCGACTGGCGGGGCGGGGTCAACCGCTTCCGCTCGCTGCTGGACCAGTGGAAGCTGCTCCCCCGGCTCGACCGGGCCACCGACGACGAGCTGTGGCATCGCTTCTCCAGCGCCCGTACGACCTACACCCGCCGCCGCAAGGCGCAGTTCGCCCAGCAGAACGAGCAGCGCGAGTCCGCCCGCTCGGTCAAGGAGCGGCTGGCGGTGGAGGCCGAGCAGCTGGCGACCTCCACCGAGTGGGGCCCGACCACCGGGGTCTACCGCGACCTGATGACGCAGTGGAAGGACGCCGGCCCGGCTCCCCGCGGGGTCGACGAGGCGCTCTGGAAGCGCTTCCGCGGCGCCCAGGACACCTTCTTCGCCGCCAAGACCGACGCCATGACCGAGCAGGACTCTGAGTTCAAGGTCAACGCCGAGGCCAAGGAGAAGCTGCTGGTCGAGGGCGAGGCCCTGCTGCCCATCACCGACCTGGGCGCGGCCAAGGCGGGTTACCGCGACCTGCTCGACCGCTGGGCCGCCGTCGGCAAGGTCCCCCGCGACTCCATCCGTCCCCTGGAGAGCCGTCTGCGGGCGATCGAGGACGCCGTCAAGGAGGCCGAGGAAGAGCGCTGGCGCCGGACCAACCCCGAAGCCCGCGGCCGGGCCGAGGAGACCGCCGCCAAGCTGGAGGCCCAGATCGCCGAGCTCGAGACCAAGGCGACCAAGGCCGAGGCCCGCGGCGACACCCGCGCCGCCACCCAGTCCCGCGAGTCCGCCGCCACCTACCGCGATTGGCTCACCCAGGCCCAGAACGCCATCAACGACTTCAGCGGCTAGCCAGAGGCGCGACCCGGAACGCGCCGGCGAGTGTCGAGGTTGCGCGGCCCGGTCTGGACGACTGAGTGGGATCGACACGCTCTTCCGTCGATCTCACGAGGGAGGAAGTCCGGGTCTGAAGCGCAACCGCACGAGCCGGCTGCTCAAAGTTACTGACGAATACGGTAGACGTCGAACACGGCGGGCACGCCACGTACCGCGTTCAGCACGTGGTCCAGGTGCGTCGGGTCGGCGGTCTCGAAGGTGAACTTCGCCTTGCAGATCCGGTCCTTGCTCGTGTTCAGTGCGGCGGACAGGATGTTCAGGTGCTGGTCCGACAGCGCCCGGGTGATGTCGGAGAGCAGCCGGGCCCGGTCGAGCGCCTCGACCTGGATGGCGACCAGGAACGAGCTCTGCGCGGTCGGGGCCCACTCGACGTCGATCAGCCGTTCGGTCTCCTCGCGCAGGCTGTTGGCGTTGACGCAGTCCACGCGGTGCACCGAGACCCCGGAGCCCTTGGTCACGAAGCCCATGATCGTGTCGCCCGGCACCGGCGTGCAGCACTTGGCCAGCTTCACGTAGAGATCGGAGGCGCCCTTGACGCGGATGCCCGATTCTCCCCCGCTGCTGGCCGACCGACGACGGCGACCGGTGACGACCCGGTCCTCACCGGTCTCGTCGGCGGCCGCGTCGTCACCGCCCTCGACGTTGATCAGACGGTTGACCACCGCCTGGGCCCCCACGGTCTGCTCACCGACGGCGGCGTACAGGCTGGTGACGTCAGGCAGCTTGAAGAAGCCGGCCACCGCGGTCAGGTGCTCCAGGGTCAGCAGCCGCTGCAGCGGGAGCCCCGCCTTGCGGAGCTGGCGGGCCAGCACCTCCTTGCCGGTCTCGACCGACTCCTCCCGGCGCTCGCGGGTGAAGTGGTGGCGGATCTTGTTCCGGGCCCGGGGGCTGGCCACGAAGCCCATCCAGTCCCTTGAGGGACCTGCGTCCACGGCCTTGGAGGTGAAGACCTCGACCACGTCGCCGTTGGCCAGCACCGACTCCAGGGGGACCAGCCGCCCGTTGACCCGGGCACCGATGGTCTTGTTGCCGACCTCGGTGTGGATGGCGTAGGCGAAGTCGATCGGCGTGGAGCCCTGGGGCAGCGAGATGACGTCGCCCTTGGGGGTGAACGCGTACACCTCGGTGGAGTTGATCTCGAAGCGCAGGGAGTCCAGGAACTCGCCCGGGTCGGCGGTCTCGCGCTGCCAGTCCAGCAGCTGCCGGACCCAGACCAGGTCGTTCCCGTCGCCTTTGGCGGTGTCGGGGGTGCCCTTGCCCTCCTTGTACTTCCAGTGGGCGGCCACGCCGAACTCGGCCCGACGGTGCATCTCGTCGGTGCGGATCTGCAGCTCGACAGGCTTGCCCTCAGGACCCAGCACCGTGGTGTGCAGCGACTGGTACATGTTGAACTTGGGCATCGCGATGTAGTCCTTGAACCGGCCCGGAAGCGGGTTCCAGCGGACGTGCAGCACACCGAGGGCGGCGTAGCAGTCGCGGTTGTTCTCGACCAGGACCCGGAGCGCGACCAGGTCGTAGATGTCCTGGAAGTCTCGCCCCCGGACCACCATCTTCTGGTAGATCGAGTAGTAGTGCTTGGGTCGCCCGGTGACCGTGGCCCGGATCTTGGCGGCCTTGAGGTCGTTCTGGACCTGTTCGACGACCCCGGCCAGGAACTCGTCCCGGCTCGGGGCCGCATCGGCCACCAGGCGGACGATCTCGTCGTACACCTTGGGGTGGAGGGTGCCGAAGGCCAGGTCCTCCAGCTCCCACTTGATCGCGTTCATGCCCAGCCGATGCGCGAGCGGGGCGAAGATCTCCAGCGTCTCGGAGGCGATCCGGGACTGCTTGTCGGGCCGCAGGTAGTGCAGCGTGCGCATGTTGTGCAGCCGGTCGGCCAGCTTGATGACCAGCACCCGGATGTCGCGGCTCATCGCGATCACCATCTTGCGGATGGTCTCGGACTTGGCCGACTCCCCGTACTTGACCTTGTCAAGCTTGGTGCAGCCGTCGACCAGGAGGGCGATCTCCTCCCCGAAGTCCCGGGTCAGCTGGGCCAGGCTGTACGGGGTGTCCTCGACCGTGTCGTGCAGCAGGGCCGCGCAGAGCGTGGTCTCGGTCATACCCAGCTCGGCCAGGATCGTGGTCACGGCCAGCGGGTGGGTGATGTAGGCGTCGCCGCTCTTGCGCAGCTGGCCGGTGTGGTGCTTCTCCGCCGTCCGATAGGCCCGCTCGACCACCGCGAGGTCGGCCTTGGGGTGGTTGGTCCGGATGACCCGGAAGAGCGGGTCCAGCGCCGGGGTCTGCGGTTTGGTGGTGCCGAAGCGGGCGATCCGCTGGCGCATCGGGACCCGCGGCTGCTCCGGGCCCGTGCTGAGCCGGACCGGGACCGAGCTCACCACCGGGTCGACCTGGCCCCGGACACGGCGCACCTGGGTCCCACTGGGCATGGGCGTGGCCTTGTCGGTGTCGGAGCCCGTGGGCTCCTCGCTCAGCGACCGTACGGCCGCCTCCTGGTCAGTCACAGCCTGGAGTTCCTCACCTCAGCAGAGGGCTTCATCCTAGCCGGGTGGCTCGACTCAGCCGTCCGGCGAGGCCCGGCGTACGACCACGACCTGGTCCCCGGTCTCCAACCGGGCCACCGTGGGGTCGTAGAACCGGCGCAGCGTCTTGTTGCGGACCACAGCGATCACCCGCTCCCCGCCGACCTCACCGGGGGACAGCCCGACCTCCCCGGCGGTGACCTGACGCTCCCCCACCTCCAGACCCTCGCGGGAGGACAGCAGGTCCTCGATGACCGTGCCCAGGTTGGGGCTGACCGCGGAGAGGCCCAGCAGCCGCCCGACCGCCTCGGAGGAGGTGATGACCGCGTTCGCGCCCGACTGTCGCACCAGTGAGGCGTTGTCGTCCTCCCGGACCGCGACCACGACGTGCGCGCGGGGGTTCAGCTGCCGGACCGTGAGGGTGACCAGGATGGCCGAGTCGTCCCGGTCGAGGGTGATGATCACTTCCCGGGCCTTCATGATCTCCGCGCGTCGCAGGATATCGCGGCGGGTGGCGTCGCCCTCGATCGCGGCGTAGCCCCGCAGGTTGGCGTCCGACACCGCCCCCGGCCGCCCGTCGATGACCACGATCTGGGCCGGGTTGGTGCCGTTGGCCTCCAGGGTGTCGACCGCACTCTTGCCCTTGGTGCCGTAGCCCACGACGACCACGTGGTTGCGCATGTGCTTCCTCCAGCGTCCGTCCATGAAGATGCGCCGGCCCTCGTTGGCCAGCACCTGCAGCGTGGTCCCCACCAACAGGACCAGGAACCCGATCCGCAGTGGGGTCACGATGATCGCGTTCAGCAAGCGCGCTTTCGGGGTCACCGGGGTGATGTCGCCGTAGCCGGTGGTGGTGATGGTCACGGTCGCGTAGTAGATCGCGTCGACCAGCGACACCGAGCCGTCGTAGTTGTCGGTGTAGGAACGGCGGTCGAACCACACCAGCGCCACCACGAAGGCCAGCAGCAGCAGCGCCAGGGCCGCCCGGCGCCCCAGCTCGGCGAGCGGGGAGGCGGACCGGGCCGGCAGGCTGATCAGGGCGTCGTGGCTCCAGGGCCGGTTGGCCTGCTCCCGGCGGCGGCTGCCGGGGACGAACCCGCTCACTCCGAGCTCACCAGGAGCGCGTGTACCGGGGCGTCGAGGTCGCCGAGCCGTCCCCGCGGGTCCAGGAAGGCGAGCTCGAGCAGGACCGACACGCCGACGACGCTGCCACCGAGCTGCTCGACCAGAGCCACGGTCGCGGCCACCGTGCCGCCGGTGGCGAGCACGTCGTCGACCACCAGGACCCGGTCACCGGGGCGTACGGCGTCGGCGTGCAGAGCCAGGGTCTCGGTCCCGTACTCGAGGTCGAAGGTCACACTGACAGCCGCCCGGGGCAGCTTGGCCGGCTTCCGGACCGGAGCGAACCCGACCCCCAGCGCCATGGCCACCGGCATGCCGAACAGGAAGCCCCGGGCCTCCGTCCCCACGACCAGGTTCACCCCGTCCGGGGCGGCGGCAGCCAGACCGTCGACGGCCGCCCGCATCCCCTCCGGGGACGCCAGCAACGGGCTGATGTCCTTGAAGACCACACCGGGCCGGGGGAAGTCGGGCACGTCCAGCAGCAGCGAGCCGAGGTCCACCGGCATCAGGCTACTTCTTTCGCTGGCTGCGGGGTCGGTTCTGGGGCTGCGGCCGCCGGGGCCCACCGTCCCCCAGCGTGGTCACCGGCACCGACCCGGCACCGACCGCGGTGACCGTCACCGCACCGGCCAGGGTGGCGTCGCCGGGCCCGGAGCGGCCCTCGTCCGAGACGTCAGACCCGCGGCGGCTGTCCTTGGCCCGACGGGCCAGGATCCGAGCGCTGAGCTTGCGCATGTCCGGCTCGCGCTCCTTGAGCTGCGCGAGCAGCGGCGTGGCGATGAAGATCGAGGAGTAGGCGCCCGAGATCATCCCGACGAACAGGGCCAGGGCCAGGTCCTTCAGCGGGCCCTCACCCAGGATCACGGCGCCGGCGAACAGCAGGGCGGCGACGGGAAGGACCCCGATCACCGTGGTGTTGATGGACCGGACCAGCACCTGGTTGACGGCCATGTTGGCCGCCTCGGAATAGGTCTTGGTCGTGCTGGAGCGGATGTCGCGGACGTTCTCCCGCACCTTGTCGAAGACCACCACCGTGTCGTAGAGCGAGTAGCCCAGGATGGTGAGCACCCCGATCAGGGTTGCCGGGGTGACCGTGAAGCCGACCAGGGCGTAGATCCCCACGGTGAGGATGAGGTCGTGGCCGAGCGCGACGAGCGCGGCGGCCGACATCTTGCCGTTGCGGAAGTAGGCCCAGATCACCAGACCGACCAGGGCCAGGAAGACTGCGAGGGCGATCAGGGCGCGCTCGGTGATCTGGCCGCCCCACGAGGCGCCGATCAGGCTGTAGTCGACCTGGTCGGGCGGCACCCCGACCTGCTGGCCGATGGCCGCGCGGACCTTGGGCACCTCGGTGGTCGGGTCGAGGGTTCGGGTCTGCACGCGGACCTGGTTGTTGCCGATGGTGTTGACCGTGGCCTCGCGGAGGTCGGGGACCCCGGAGGCGTCCAGCGCGGTCCGCAGCTGGCCGACGGTCTGGCTGGTGACCTGGGCCGGAGCGCGGAAGTCCGCCCCGCCGCGGAACTCGATCCCGAAAACGAGGCCCCGCGCGAGCAGGGCGATGATCGAGAGGGCGATCAGGCTCGCCGAGAGCAGATACCACCGGCGCCGCCGCGAGATGAAGTCGTAGGAGATCTCACCGGTGTAGAGCCGGTGTCCGAGCTTGCCGAACCGGGACATCAGGCCTCCTTCTCAGTCAGGGGGGCCGACGGCGCCGAGCGGGCCACGACCGGTCGCCGACGGTGACCGGGAAGGGACGTGACCCCCAGGTGCTCAGGGTCCAGACCGGACAGCCGGTGGCCGCCGCCGAAGAACTTCGTCCGGGCCAGCAGCGTCATCAGCGGCTTGGTGAAGATGAAGACGATCAGGATGTCGATCAGGGTCGTCAACCCCAGGGTGAAGGCGAAGCCCTTCACCGACCCAATGGCCAGGATGAACAAGATGGCGGCCGAGAGCAGCGAGACCGCGTCGGCGATCAGGATGGTCTGGCGGGCCCGTCGCCAGCCGGTCTCGACCGCGGTGCGCAGGCTGCGACCCTCGCGGACCTCGTCGCGGATTCGTTCGAAGTAGATGACGAAGCTGTCGGCCGTGACCCCGATGGCCACGATGGCCCCGGCGATGCCGGGCAGGTTCAGGGCGAAGCCGACGGAGCTGCCCAGCAGGACCATCGAGGAGTACGTGATGATCCCGGCGATGGCCAGCGAGGCGACCACGACGATGCCCAGTCCCCGGTAGTAGAGGAAGCAGAACACCACGACCAGCGCCAGACCGATCAGACCGGCCACGATG
>JBBQAB010000467.1:0-2071 GCA_038198385.1 Propionibacteriales bacterium | reverse complement strand
TGGCCAGGGCGAGGACGACGACGGCGATCTCCAGCACGTACGGCACCCCGAGCCCCGCCAGCAGGGTCCCGAGCAGGATGATGACCAGCCGGTCGGCCCGGGCCGCCAGGCCACCGGAGCAGGTGAACCCGAGGCTCTCGGCCCGTGCCTTGACGTAGGACGTCCACTGGCCGAAGACCAGGGCCGCGAGGGCCACGCCGGCCCACCCGATCGAGTCCCGCTGAGCCACGAAGAAGAGCAGGATCCCACCGAAGACCGCGGCGTCCCCGAGCCGGTCGGAGCTGGAGTCCAGGAAGGCCCCCCAGGCGCTGGCGGTGCCCGTGGTCTTGGCCATCAGCCCGTCGATCATGTCGGAGAAGACGAAGAACACGACCACGACGACGCCCTGCCACAGCCAGCCCTGCGGGAAGCAGATGAGCGCCCCGAGGACGACCCCCACGGTCCCGAGGATGGTGACCACGTCGGGTGAGACCCCGAGCCGGACCAGCAGCCGGACGACGGGTCCCAGCAGCGCGCTGATCAGCGCGCGGAAACGTTCCAGCATTATGCGTGTCTCTCGTCGGTGGGGGCCAGGTCGGCCCAGGCGCGCCGGACGACCTCCCAGGTCTGGTCCAGCAGCTGCGGCATCGGCTTGGTCTGGCCGATGACCGGCAGGAAGTTGGCGTCACCCGACCACCGCGGCACGACGTGCTGGTGCAGGTGGGCCGCGATGCCGGCGCCGGCGACGGCGCCCTGGTTCATCCCCAGGTTGAAACCGTGCGGGGCGCTGGCAGCCCGGACGACCCGCATCGCTCGCTGGGTCAGCTCGGCGACCTCGACCGTCTCCACCGCGGTGAGCTCGGTGTAGTCCGCCACGTGCCGGTAGGGGCACACGAGCAGGTGGCCGGGTGAGTAGGGATAGAGGTTGAGCACGACGAAGGCGAGCTCGCCGCGATGCACGATCAGGCCCGCACGGTCCGGCCCGCCGGCGACGGTGCAGAACGGGCACTCCCCCACCGCCGAGGTGGCCGGCTTGTTCTCGCCCTGGATGTAGACCATCCGGTGCGGGGTCCACAGCCGCTCGAAGCCGTCGGCGTCCCCCGCGTACGTCTCGGCCTCGACCAGCTGCACCGGCTCAGATTCGGTCACGCTCAGACCTGGATCTTGCGGGCGATGGCGTCGGTGATCTCGGCGATGGCCTCCTCTATCGGGACCCCGTTCTTCTGGGTCCCGTCGCGGTAGCGGAAGGAGACCGCGCCGGCGTCCCGGTCCTCGCCGCCGGCGATCAGCATGAACGGCACCTTGGACTTCTGGGCGGTCCGGATCTTCTTCTGCATCCGTTCCTCCGAGGCGTCCACCTCGACCCGTACGCCAGCCTTCTTGAGCCGGGCGGCCACGTCGTCGAGATAGGCGTTGAACTCCCCTGCGACCGGAATGCCGATGACCTGGACCGGACTCAGCCAGACCGGGAACGCCCCGGCGTAGTGCTCTGTGAGCACGCCGATGAAGCGCTCGATCGAGCCGAACTTGGCCGAGTGGATCATCACCGGCTGCTGCCGGGTCCCGTCGGAGGCCTGGTACTCGAGCTGGAACCGGGCCGGCTGGTTGAAGTCGTACTGGATGGTCGACATCTGCCACGTGCGCCCGATCGCGTCGCGCGTCTGCACGGAGATCTTGGGTCCGTAGTAGGCAGCGCCGCCCGGGTCGGGCACCAGGTCGAGCCCCGTCTCGCGGGCCACCTGCTCCAGCACCGCCGTCGCCGTCGCCCACTCCTCCCGGGAGCCGATGAACTTGTCCGAGTCGTCGCGGGTGGACAGCTCGAGGTAGTAGTCGTCCATCCCGAAGTCCTTCAGCAGGCTCAGGACGAAGTGGAGGAGGTGCTTGACCTCACCGGCGGCCTGGTCCTGGGTGACGTAGGAGTGCGAGTCGTCCTGCGTCATGCCGCGGACGCGGGTCAGGCCGTGGACCACGCCGGACTTCTCGTAGCGGTAGACGCTGCCGAACTCGAAGAACCGCAGCGGGAGCTCCCGGTAGGAGCGGCCCCGGGACGCGAAGATCAGGTTGTGCATCGGGCAGTTCATCGCCTTGAGGT
>JBBQAB010000466.1:0-3064 GCA_038198385.1 Propionibacteriales bacterium | reverse complement strand
GCGTGTAGACGGGAGTCAACGTGATGGGACTGAACCCTTTTGACGTTCTGATGCTGGTGGGCCTGCTCGTTCTGGTGGTCCTCGTGACCGTGGTCGCTGTGGTGGTGATCCGTCGTGGTTCCCCAGGCGCGAGCGTCCCCTCAGACCGGCGTGACCCTCTGAGTGAGGTGGCGATGCCGACCCCGGCAGGCGACCGTGCGGCCGAGGAGCAGGCGGAGCTCGAGCAGGTAAACCGTCAGCGGACCGCCGTTCTCGAGGAGATCCAGGCCAGCCGGAGCGCCTCCGAGCAGGAGGTCTCCCAGGCCCGGGCCAAGGCCGATGCCGTGATGGCTGCGGCGCACGCCGCCCGTTCTGCCGCCGACGACGAGGACCGGTCCCGCCGTCGGGAGCTGCAGGAACAGCGGGCCGAGCTCGAACGACGCGAACAGCGGCTGACGGACCGAGAGGAACGCCAGGACCTGGAGGCCCGCAGTCTGGATGAACGGGGTCGGCACCTGGACGAGGTCAAAGCCGAGCTCAAGGGCCAGCGCCATGCGCTGGCCGACGTGGGGCTGCGGCACCAGCAGGCGCTGGAGCGGGTGGCCGGGCTGACCGCAGACCAGGCCAAGGCCGAGCTGGTCGCCGTGGTCGAGCACGACGCCAAGCGACAGGCGGTCCTCGTGGCCCGCGATATCGAACGACAGGCGACCCGGGAGGCCGACGTCAAGGCCCAGATGATCGTGGTCGGCGCGATCCAGCGGCTGGCCTCGGAGCAGACGTCAGAGTCTGTGGTCTCGGCCGTGCACCTGCCCGGGGATGACATGAAGGGCCGGATCATCGGTCGCGAGGGGCGCAACATCCGCGCCTTCGAGCAGGTCACGGGGGTAAACGTCATGATCGACGACACCCCCGAGTCGGTCCTGCTGTCGTGCTTCGACCCGGTCCGGCGGGAGACCGCCCGGATGACCCTGACCGAGCTCGTCAAGGACGGGCGCATCCACCCCGCCCGGATCGAGGAGGTACACGAGCGGAGCAAGGCCCAGATCGAGCAGCAGTGTCTGCGGGCCGCGGAGGACGCCCTGGCCGAGGTCGGGATCTCCGACCTGCACCCGGCCCTGGTCCCCATCCTGGGCACGCTGCGCTACCGCACCTCGTACGGGCAGAACGTGCTCAAGCACCTGGTGGAGTGCGCTCACATCGCGGGTCTGATGGCCGCCGAGCTGCAGCTGGACGTAGCCCAGTGCAGGCGGTCCGCCTTCCTGCACGACATCGGCAAGGCGCTGACCCACGAGGTGGAGGGGTCGCACGCCATTATCGGGGCGGACCTGGCGCGGCGCTACGGGGAGCATCCCGACGTCGTGCACGCCATCGAGGCCCATCACAACGAGGTCGAGGTGCGCACGGTCGAGGCGGTCCTGACCCAGGCGGCCGACGCGATCAGCGGGTCCCGGCCAGGGGCGCGACGGGAAAGCATCGAGGCCTACGTCCAGCGTCTGGACCGGCTTGAGGAGATCGCCGGAGCCCACGAGGGCGTCGACAAGGTCTTCGCCATGCAGGCCGGACGGGAGCTGCGGGTGATGGTGATACCCGAGACGGTCGACGACATCGAGGCCCAGGTGATGGCCCGCGACATCGCCAAGCAGATCGAGGAGGAGCTGACCTACCCCGGTCAGATCCGGGTGACGGTGGTCCGGGAGTCCCGGGCGACCGAGACCGCGCGATGACGCACCGACGGGGTGACGGTGCGCCGATGGCCGCGCTCCCACGCGCTGCTAGGTTGCGGCCATGACGTTCGACGTGGCCCGGGTGCGGACCGGCTTCCCGTCCCTGGGTGCGGGGCTGGCCTACTTCGACGCGCCCGGTGGCACGCAGACCCCGCGGTCGGTCATCGAGGCCATCAGCGCGGCGCTCGCCGCCCCGCTGGCCAACCGGGGCCAGGGCAACCTGGCCCAGCGCAACGCCGACAAGATCGTGACCCAGGCGCGGCAGGCCATGGCCGACCTCGTGGCGGGTGACCCGGCCGGGGTCGTCTTCGGACGCAGTGCCACCCAGCTCACCTTCGACCTGGCCCGGACCCTGGCCCGCACCTGGGGACCGGGGGACGAGGTGGTCGTGAGCCGGCTGGACCACGACGCCAACATCCGCCCCTGGGTCGCCGCCGCCGCCGCGGTGGGCGCAACCGTACGGTGGGCCGACTTCGACCCCGAGACCGGCGAGCTCGAGCCCGGTCAGGTCGGACGGCTTCTGAACGAGCGGACGCGGCTGGTCGCCGTGACCGCGGCCAGCAACCTGATCGGCACGGAGCCCGACGTGGCTGCCATCGCTGCCCTGGCGCACGCGGCCGGTGCCCTGGTCTACGTGGACGGGGTGCACTACGCCGCCCACGCGGTGGTCGACGTGGCCGCTCTGGGCGCGGACTTCCTCGTCTGCTCGCCCTACAAGTTTCTCGGCCCGCACCTCGGTGTCCTGGTCGCCGACCCGCAGCTGCTCGAGACCCTGCACCCCGACAAGCTGATGCCCTCCTCCGACACCGTGCCCGAGCGGTTCGAGCTGGGCACGCTGCCGTACGAGATGCTCGCCGGGGTGACGGCGGCGGTGGACTTCCTGGCCGGAATGACGGGCGAGCCGACATTGCGGCGGGCCGGGCTGGTGACATCCCTGACCGCGATGCAGGAGCATCAGTACCGGTTGCAGCGCCGGATCGAGCTGGGGTTGTCCTCGTTGGGCGCCACGGTCTACAGCCGGGCCGAGCGTCGCACCTCCACCCTGCTGTTCGACCTTCCCGACGTCAGCGCGGTCGAGGTGACCGAACGGCTGGCGGGGTTGCGGGTCAACGCTCCGGCCGGCCATTTCTACGCCCTGGAGGCCTCCCGGCACCTGGGACTGGCGGACCGGGGGGCGGTCCGGGTCGGTCTGGCGCCCTACAGCGACGACAACGACGTGGACCGGCTGCTGGGCGGCCTGTCGACCCTCGGTCGGCTGGGGGTCGAGCCGGCTCGCCCGAAGGTCGTCAGCTCCCGCTGAGACCCCACCGGGCGGTGAAGGTCTTCCCCGGTTCGATCACGACCATGCCGTCGTGGGTCGG
>JBBQAB010000465.1:0-3234 GCA_038198385.1 Propionibacteriales bacterium | reverse complement strand
TCACCACGAGCGAGTGGCTGGACAAGCTCGCCCCCAAGGCGCTGGCGATCATCGGGGCCTGGTCGGTCGCCATGTAGAGGAGGTAGGTGAGCGTCTCGGACAGGTTGTCCGGCTGGATCGGGCAGCCGGGCACGCAGACGATCGGGATGCCGGCCTTGGACTTCCACTCCCAGCCGAGGTAGTCCGGCACCCCCATGGCGCCGGTCGGGTTGCCGGCCATGGCGTGGATTCCGCCGTAGGTGGCGCAGGTGCCGACCGCCACGATCGCCGTCGCCTTGGGGGCCAGCCGGTCCAGCCACTCGCTCGTGGTCATCGGCTGCCCAGTCGCCGGGTCGTTGCCGAACCCGCACCAGTAGCCCTCGTCGTGCAGCTGCTCGTTGGGGATGGACCCCTCGACCACCAGGACGAACGGCTCGAGCTCGCCCCGATCGGCCTTGAAGAACCACTCCAGGAAGTCGTCGGCACCACCGTTCGGCCCGCACTCGAAGTCGATCAGCGGCCAGTGCATCGCGATTCGGGGCAGTCCAGGCAGGGCACCGAGGGCGATCTCCTCGATGCTGGGCTGCGTCGCCGCCGTGAGGGCGACCGAATCCCCGTCACAGCTGAGTCCCGCGTTGATCCACAGCACGTGGATGAGCGTGTCCTCAGCGGCGAGAGCTTCAGCGGTGGGCATCGTCGCCACACTTTCTTGGGCCTCACGGGTCCCGAGAGTCACGGGGGCCGTGCGGTGCGGCTCGCCTATGTGACGTTGGTCTCATCACAACCCCTGTTCGGCCGAAAGTCAAGAGCCTGGCGGCAGGTGGGTTTTTACACGGGATGGGCGTCGTCGTTCTGCTTGACGGTCGCCAGCCAGTCCATCCAGGCGGCGAGGTTCTCGCCCGTACGAGCCGAAACCGCGAGCACCTGCACCCCCGGGTTCAGCGCGCGGGCGTCCCGGACAAGCCGGTCCAGGTCGAAGTCGACGTAGGGCAGTAGGTCGGTCTTGTTGACCACCACCAGGTCGGCTGCGGCGAACATGTGTGGATACTTCAGTGGCTTGTCGTCACCCTCCGTGACAGAGAGGATCACCACCTTCGCCTGCTCGCCGACGTCGAAGAGGGCCGGGCAGACCAGGTTGCCGACGTTCTCGATCATCAGCAGGGAGCCGGCGTCGGGACGCAACGACTCGATGGCGCGCTGCACCATCGGGGCGTCGAGGTGGCAGCCGGACCCCGTGTTGACCTGGACCGCACGGGCCCCGGCCCGCCGGATCCGCTCGGCGTCGAAGGTGGTCTCCTGGTCTCCCTCGATCACGCAGATCGGCCGCCGTCCGCTGAGCTCGCTGATCGTCCGCTCCAGGAGGGTCGTCTTGCCCGAGCCCGGTGAGCTCATCAGGTTCACCGCGGTGATGTCCCGCTTGGTCAGCCAGGCCCGGTTGTGCTGCGCAAGGTGGTCGTTCTTGGCCAGGATCGCCTCGCCGATCGCCACCGTCTCGGTCGTGGCTGCGTCCAGGCTGGCGTGGTCGTGGGCAGCCGTCCCGCCGTGCTGGTGCGGCCTGCCGTGCCCGGCTGAACGATCATGATCGTGATGATCGACGTGATCGTGATGTCGATGGCCGTCAGGAGCATCCAGCGTCAGCACCCGGACACAGTCCTCGTCGCCGCAGCCACAGGTCAGGCACACAGGTCCGCCCTCACTTCCACCGAGATCACTCGGAGCTCTTGGCCTGCGACGATCTGCACGTCCGCACTGCCGCAGGAGCACAACAGGATGGGCTGCTCCAGCACGATCTCCGCACCGCAAGTGCGGCAGTGGCCGCTTCCGGAGGGGCAGTCGACGTCGAGAATCGAACCCTCCAGCGAGGTGCCGACGACGACCAGTTCGTAGCAGAACAGCAGAGCGTCCGCCACGACGCCGGAGAGCTTTCCCACCTGGATGTGCACAACCGAGACCTGCCGGCCGGCCATCCGCTCGACAACCGTGTCGACGATGCTCTGCGTTATCGCAAGCTCATGCATCTCACGCTGATATCTAGCACGCGCGACGGGGTTCCGGCAAGGGTGAGCAGAGGTCGAAGGACGGGCGCTTGGGCCCAGGCGTAAGACATGACAGTGATCCTCAGAGCAGATGGTGGGCCGAGGGGGCCTCAACAAACCCACCCAATGCGACGGCGGCGAGTTGATCTTCGAGCTCTGGAGCGAAGCGCGCGTCGTCGTTCCGCTGCCGAAAGTCGACCTTCGGTTGTGCCCGGTGGCGATCAGGCTGGGCTCGGAGGAAGGAACGTCCACATGAGTGAGGCGCCCTCGCAAGTCCTCTCCGATGGCCGGCTCGTGCTGCGCATCGACGAGGCCGCCGGACGTCACTCTTGCGATCGGTCGGCCCTGAAGTATTGGCTGGACTCATCGGTGAGGTGCAATCCGTCCCCGTCGGACGGTTGCGCATCCCCTGCGTCGCGCTGACCGTCTACGTCGAACGACTGGTTCCGACGGCAAAAGCCCTCAGCACCCGACGCTCGGCAGGCGGGTGGGCAGCCTGCGAGGCATGACTGTGTTGGGCGAGGAACCCCCCGAGGTGCAGTACCGCGCCGTCGCGGGCCCCAACGACGGTAACGTCAGGGTGGACGGGGCGCCGCCACGTCCGGACGATGACCTCCTCGGCCGCATGGAACCAAGGCGAACAGTCGCGAACGGCCACGAACGCCGGTCAACCGGCTTTGAGGGCGTGCGCCTCTTTCAATCCGGGCTGCCAACCGTCCCCAGCGTTCATCGACGTTCGTCGACATACTCGGGGAGGGGCCCGAATCGGCAGCGAATAAGACAAGCGGAGACTACGACCCGTCGGCACCATCCGGAATCTGCGATCGTTTGAGCTCCTCGACTGCCTGGGTGTGGTTGTCGCTCTTGCCCGTCGTGCCCGTCACGGCGAGACAGATGGCGTCCTTGCTGTTGATCGCGGAGATCACGGCGTCGGAGGTGGCGGCGTTGTGCAGACCGAGGTCGCGGCTGGCCCCGGCGGCATCGAGGAACTCGCGCGCCTTGGGGAGATGAAGTCGCGCTGGGCTCAGGGCGGTCACCGAGTGCTCGTGCGGAGCAGCGTGGATGGTTGTGCACCGCTCAGCATTATGGTCAATGGAAGAGGATTTCTGTGCACCATCTGACTGAACTGGCAACCAACGGATCACACGGTGATCTCTCCACCCACCACGTCCCTGGCCTCAACCCTCCGGACATCCGGTACGGAGACCGCCGCCGCGTG
>JBBQAB010000464.1:0-5078 GCA_038198385.1 Propionibacteriales bacterium | reverse complement strand
TACCTCTACTCGGTACTCCCCGAGCACCGCGAGCCCTGGCCGGTGGTTCGCCGGGGTGCGCTGATGGGGGCCGTTGGTCTGGGGTTGCTGCAGTACCTGACCGGCTTCCTGTTCAGCACGTTCGGGGGCAACGCGGCGGCCCAGATCTTCGGGCCCGTGATCGTGCTGATGCTGTTCTTCAACGTCTTCGCCCAGCTCATCCTGGTCGTGGCGGCGTGGATCGCCACGGCCGAACACGAGGCGATCCCCCCGGTGGAGGAGAGTGTCCGCTTTCCGGTGACGGGGGAGTCCGAGGCGGTCGCGCAGCCCGAGATGGTCCCGCAGCAGGTGGCGACCCGCTCGGTGCAGGTCGGGATGGGCGCGGGCTACGTGACCGGTGCCGCCACCGGGGTCGGGCTCGGGGCGGCCCTGGCGTACGCCTGCTCGCGCGCCGCACGCGGTCGGGGCCCCCGCGGTCGCTCCGACTGAGCCCGAGCCACATATCCGGAGCCCGCCGGCCGGCCGCGGAGCCCGAGCCACATATCCGGAGCCCGCCGGCCGGCCGCGGAGCCCGGCAACGCCTGATCCCCGGTCAACGCACGGGCCCGAGCCGACCGGTGTGGTCGGTCCGGGTTCGCGTACGGGTCAGTGGGCGGTGGCGGCCTGGGCCGGGGGCTGGCCCATGCTGGCGAGCATCTCGACGTACCAGGTCTGGCTGATGTCGAACGGCTTGCCGCCCTTGATCCGCTCGAACTCGATGGCCCGCAGCTCGTCGCCGCGCTCCTCGTCCTGGCCCACGACGCCGGGCTCACCGCGCAGGGCGGAGTCGACGGCAAAGTCGGTCATCGAGCGGATCAGGTCGAGGTCGGCCTGGTTGGCCGCGGCCGAGCGGGAGAAGTAGCCCGACTTCTGGACCATCACCTTCTGCGCCCCGAGCAGGTCGGCGAACTTGCTGGCGAACCAGGCTCCGGGGTTGACCTTGTCGATCTTCACGTGGCCGAAGGGGTCGCGGGCCACCTCCTCGCCGGACTTCTCGAGCTCGACCACGATGGTGTCCAGACCGGCGCCCTCGGAGACGAACAGGTTCACCGAGCCGACGGTGTCCATCACCTTCTGGAGCCGCACCGCCTCGCCCTCCAGGTCGAAGACGGCCTCGGGTACGTAGACCCCGTGCACGTCCCACGCCTCCCGGCTGAGACCGATCTCGGGCAGCCACTCGCGGGTGTCCAGCCAGTCGCGGTAGGCCTGGGCGGTGGCCGCGGTCAGCCACCCGCAGTGCCGACCCATGACCTCGTGCACGATCAGCATCCGGGAGCCGGAGTTGTGCTCACCGATGATGTTCTCAGCAAAGCGGGCGCCCTGCTCGGCGGCGGTCCAGGCGCCCAGTGACTGCTTGATCGGGATGACGTCGTTGTCGATGGTCTTGGGCAGGCCCACGACCGTCAGCGCGTAGTCGTTCTTGGCCAGGAAGGCGGCCAGGTCGGCCGCGGTGGTGTTGGTGTCGTCGCCACCGATGGTGTGCAGGACGTCCACGCCGTCCTCGGTGAGCCGGTCGGCGGCGGCCTGGAGGGGGTCGACACCCTCGGCGACGAGCCCGCGCTTGACCAGGTCGGCGGCGTTGGTCAGCTTGACCCGGGAGTTGCCGACCGGTGAGCCACCGAAGCCGTGCAGGAGGTGGGCGTTCCTCCGCACCTCCTCGGTGACGGGGATGGAGTCGCCCAGCAGCAGGCCCTGGTAGCCGTAGCGGTAGGCGATGATCTCGACGTCCGGGGCGATCTCGGTGTAGCGCTCGATCAGCCCGCCGATGGCGGAGGAGAGACAGGGGGCGAACCCGCCGGCGGTGAGTAGTGCGACCTTGTTGACCATGCGTCGTAACTTATCCGAAACGGCCGCCGCCCCACACGTTCGGATCAGCGGTGCGGACCGCCCGGAACACTAGGCTCAGGCCATGGCGCGGTACTTCGACGTTCACCCCGACAACCCCCAGCCCCGCAGCATCGGCGCGGTCGTGGACCTGCTGCGGGCCGACGGGCTGGTGGCCTACCCGACCGACTCCTGCTTCGCGCTGGGGGCGCAGCTGGGCAACAAGGACGGCCTGGACCGGATCCGCAGCATCCGGCACCTCGACGACAAGCACCACTTCACCCTGATGTGCAGCGATTTCGCCCAGCTCGGACAGTTCGTCCAGCTCGACAACAACGTCTTTCGGGCCATCAAGGCGGCCACGCCGGGGCAGTACACCTTCATCCTGCCAGCCACCCGTGAGGTGCCGCGGCGGATGCTGCACCCGAAGAAGCGCACGGTCGGCGTACGGATTCCCGAGCACCCGGTGACGCACGCCATCCTGGCGGCCCTGGGTGAGCCGCTGGTCTCGAGCACCCTGCTGATGCCGGGCGAGGAGGGCCCGATGACCCAGGGCTGGGAGATCAAGGAGCGGCTCGACCACCTGGTGGACGCGGTCATCGACTCGGGGGAGTGCGGCGAGGTGCCCACCACCGTGGTCGACTTCTCCGACGGGACCCCGGAAATCCTGCGCGAGGGCGCTGGGGACTCCAGCCGGTTCGCATGAGCCGACCCGCGTGAGCCGACCCGGTCCGGGCCCCGAGGAGGCGCTCGCCCGCTCGTCGGCCCCGTCGGGCGCGACGCTGGTCCAGCGGATCCTCGAGCATCGCCTCACCGCGGCCGTGATGGCGCAGGTGCCCCTTCCGCTCCGGCTGGCGCGGGGGTTCCTGGTCCGCGACAACGTCAAGGAGAACGACCGCGGCGCCTGGCAGCGGCTCCGGACCGAGCAGGAGGCGGTCCGTTACCGCTCCGTGCGGACGGTCGTTGAGGCGTACGGCGCGGACGGCTTCGTGCTCGACGTCGGCTGCTCCCAGGGGATCCTGCAGGAGGGCCTCCGCTACGCCCGCTACCTCGGCGTGGACAGCTTCCCCGGGGCGATCGAGCTGGCCCAGGTCAGGGAGGACGACCGCACCCGTTTCCGGCTGGCCGACGCCACGACCTTCCGGCCCGACCAGCCGCCCGACGTGGTGGTGCTGAACGAGGTCGTCTACTACCTGCCCGATCCCGAGGGGGTCATCCGGCACTACGGGGACCTGCTGGCGGCCGGGGGGGTGGTGGTCGTCTCGGTCTACTCGCGGGCCTGGGCGTGCCAGCGGCTGCTGCGCCACCTGGCCCGCGACCTGGTCGAGGTGCAGCGCGTCGAGGTGCGGTCCGGTCACCTGGCCTGGACCGTCGGCGCCTACCGCCGCCGCCGGGTCCCGCCTCAGCCCCGGTGCAGGGAGGACTCCTTGTGAGCGGCCTTCTTGCCGCTCTTGGCTGACTTCACGATCCAGTACGGGTCGTCCTCGGTCGGCTTGAAGCTCTGGCCCTCGAACTCGAAGTCGGAGGTCTTCTTCTCGACCGCCTCGCCCTCGGTCTCTCCCTGGGAGGTGTTCCACTTCACGCTGTCACCCTTGCTGATGCTCATGCGGGCAGGCTAGCCAGGCCGGCCAAGAGCCGGGGGTGCACGCTCAGCTGGACGCCACGCTGGCGTACAAGAACGCCGGCAACAACGCCCATCGACTATCTGATGAAGTTCGGCTACACCGGCCCGCAGGCCCACCTGCTGCTGGGCTCGGCCCCGATCGAGGGACGGATCAGCGGTGTGGTCGACATCCCGAACGCCTGCTGCTCGCTCTACCTGCCGACCGCCATCTTCGACTTCACATTTCGGCCCTCGGCGTCGGGTCCTGCCTTCGCGGACCGCGGCCAGGCGGGCGGTCTCCAGCTAGTCAGCGCCGTCGTCCCGGCCGTCTCATGCGGGGACGACGGGCTCGGGCACGGGTCGGGCCATCTCCAGGTGGCGGAGCAGCGGACGCGCCGCGAAGAGCAGGGTGGCGACCAGGGAGATCCCGCCCCCGAGGATGAAGCTCCACTGCGGCGTCAGCAGGGCCGACACGAACCCGGCGGCCATGAAGCTGAGCGGCGCCACACCCTCCAGGGTCAGGGAGAGCAGGGACATCACCCGCCCGATCTCGTGGGCGGGTGTGGCGGTCAACAGCAGCGCGTAGACCAGCGTCCCGTAGATGCCGGACGCAACCCCCATCAGGAACGAGCAGGTGACCGCCAGCGTCAGGCTCTGGACGACGCCGATACCCAGCATCGACACAGACATCAGCAGCGACCCGATGAGCAGGTGGTTGCCGGCCTTGGGGACGTAGCGGACGACGAAGAGGGTGAACCCGCTGGCCGCGGCCCCGATCCCGAACGCCCCGATCAGCAGTCCGGCTCCGCGTGCGCCCCACCCGTTGGCGGCCGACAGCAGGGGGATCCCGGTCGTGAACGGGCCGGCGAAGCCGAAGTTGTTGAGGCCGATCAGGAGCAGCATGGCCAGCAGCACCGGGCTGTCGCGGACGGTCCGCAGACCTTCGGTTCCCTTGGCGAGCAGGGTTCGGAACCGGCCGGGTCGACCCTGGCTCTGGTCGGAGCTGGTCTCCAGGGCCGTCACGGACAGCTCGACCGGGGTGGTGAAGGTCTCGGTGCTGGGGGTCGCAGTCGGCGGGGGCAGCACGACAGGACGCACCGTCACGAGGAGCAGAGACCCGACGGAGAGCAGGAACAGCACCGCCGACCCGAGGAAGGCCGCACCGGGCCCGTACAGGTAGATCAGCCAGCCAGCCAGCGGACCGCCACCGAAGAGCCCGATCCGCTGGGTCAGGGTGCGTAGGGCGGAGACCCGGCCCATCAGGTGGGGTGGGGCGATCCGTACGGGTAGGGCGGCGATCGCCGGGAGGAAGAGGCCGTCGAGAGCGCCGATGACCAGGGCCAGGGCCACCAGGCCCCAGGTCGAGGGTGTGGTCACGAACAGCGCTGTGGCCGCGAGAGCCATGACCACGGCCCGCGCGCTGTCGGTGCCGATGATGATGAGCCGGGGAGAGGCGGAGTCGGCGACGACCCCGCCGAGCAGCAGGATCAGGAGCCGGGGGATGGAGCCAGCCGCCAGGACGAGGCCGACCTGGCCCGGGGTGGTGGTCTGCAGGGCGGCCCAGGTCAGGGCCAGGAAGAACATCTGGTCCGCGAGCACCGAGCAGCTGAACCCCACGACCCAGCCGGTGAGG
>JBBQAB010000463.1:0-2323 GCA_038198385.1 Propionibacteriales bacterium | reverse complement strand
GGTCTGGTTCCTCTGGCACCGCGACACGCGACGCTTCCTGTCGGCCACCTGGCTCGACGGACCCGCCTGAACCCGGATCCACCGAGCTTTCGCCTACTGCGCGCCCCCATCCGGGCACCCTGGCTGCGTTGTCGCACCTCGACGGGCCCCGCCTTCGGCACTCCGCCTGGCCAGGCCACCCGTCTGGTGACGCTCGCAACGGCGACGCACGGCGGATCCAGGCTGAAATCCACCGCCGCCCCCGGGCCTATTGCGCTGTCGGCGAGACGGTGTGTGATGTCTCAGGACATCGGTGACAGTTCTGTATCAGGACTTCGGTGACAGTTGATGTGTCAGGACTTCGGTGACACTCCCGGTTTGTTCGGGCGGGTTCCTGGGCGTCGGCCGTTGCCGACGTAGGTCACTCCGGGTGCGGGGCGGGTGTGCTGGGCCAGGATCTCGCCCTGCAGGTCGGTGATGGTGATCTTGTCGCCCGCCTGGTCGCCGTGGCTGACGACGAGGACCTGCTCGAAGGCGCGGTCGACATCGACTTTGTAGAACACCTTGTCAACGTGGATGGTGCCGGCAGTGCTCACCGTTCTGACGCGGGTGTCGGCGGGTAGGTCTGCGGGCGGCTTGGGTCGAGGACCCAAGGCGGGGATCGGCGGTTTGTAGACGGGCCGGTCCGGCTTCGGGCGGGGCGGCTCGGCCGTGGGGGTCGCCTCCCACGCAGCCAGCGGTGTGATGCGCCCGGGCAGTCCTTGATGAGGGCGCTGAGTGTTGTAGATGCAGTCGAACGCGTCGACCTGGGCTTGGAGCTCCGCGAGCGTGTCGGCCAGCGGCTGCTTGTCGAGGTAGCGGAACAGGGTCTGGTGGAAGCGTTCGTTCTTGCCCTGGGTGGTCGGCTTGTACGGCTTGCCGGTGATCGCCTCGGTACCGAGCGCGGCAACATGTGCGACGAGCTGGCCGACCAAGCCGCGGCGCGATGGGTTCAATGCGAGCCCGTTGTCGGACAGCAGCCGTTGAGGCACGCCGTGGGCGGCCACGGCCTTGTCGAAGACCGCGATCGCGTCCTTGGCGGTCTCACTGGATGCGACGTGGGAGGCGACGGCGTAGCGGGAGTGGTCGTCGATGAGCTGGAAGACCACACACTTACGTCCACCACTGAGCACGTACTCGGTGGCGTCGAGCTGCCAGCACGCGTTCGGCGCCGGATAGACGAACCGCCGCCAGGCCGAGCGTGGCTTCTTCTTCGGCTCGAGCCGGGCCACGCCGGCCTGGCGGAAGACCCGGGCCAGCGAAGCGATCGAGGGCACCGGGTCCAGGCCCATCGCATGCATCTTGTCGTGCACGCTGATCGGCCCGTGGTCCAAACCCGAAGACTCCAGCGCAGCACGAACACCGAGGGCTTGTTGCTTGACCTCGTCGGGGAGCTTAGTCGGGCTGGTCCTCGGTCGCCGACTGCGGGGCTCAAGGGCCGCGGCCGCACCGTCGCTGCGGGTCCTGGCGCGGATCGCGTAGAACGTCTTGCGGGAGATCTGCTGCTCGGCGCAGAACGATGTCACCGCTCCGCGCGGCGCGTCATCAGGCCAGCACGCGATCGCGAGACGGACACGAGGATCAATGGGCTCATTAGTGGTCGGCACCGCACAAGCGAGCCAGAAGTGTCACCACCAAGCACCCCGGTTGTGTCACCGATGTCCTGACACAGAACCGTCACCGATGTCTTGAGAGATAACAGTCGGCGAGACGGTGTAGCGTTGCTCTCGTTCGAACAAGTGTTCGATCACCGACTCGGTGAGGGCGACCTCGACCCCCGCCCCCGCCGGGTCGGCCCCGGCATCTGGGCAACTGGGCTGCTGGGGTTGGCGACGTGAGAGGTGGAGGGCGATGAGGCGGTACGACGACCCCGTGGAGACCCGGATGGGCCGGGTCCAGGGGATGGAGGGTCCCGAGCAGTTCCTGTGGCGGGGCCGGTTGTGGAAGGTGCGGGCGGTGCTCGCCCACTGGGTAGAGACCGGCCCGTGGTGGACCTCGCCGGCCGTCCGGGCGGTGGTCGGTTCCGACGACGCCCCGGCCGGGACCGCCCCGGCCGGGACCGAGACGGCCGTCCCGGGTGCCGACCTGCTGGGGGAGCGCGAGCTGTGGCGCGTCGAGGCCGGGCGCGGTCTGGGTGCCGTCGGCGAGGCAGCCGGTGAAGGTGGGGGCGTCTTCGACCTCTCCTTCGACTGGAGCAGCGGCGACTGGCAGCTCATCGGCTGCGATGACTGAGGTGGTGAGTGTCGTGAGTCCCTACGCCCTGCCCGCCACCACCCACTCCTACCTCGCCCGGGCGGCCGAGTCG
>JBBQAB010000462.1:0-3281 GCA_038198385.1 Propionibacteriales bacterium | reverse complement strand
CGGTCCACGCCGACAACCTGCCCGCGCGGACCGACGGCGGCGAGGAGGAGCGGGAAGTTGAGCCCGGTCCCGCAGCCGATGTCCAGCACCCGGGATCCCTCCTGCAGGTGCAGGGCAGGGATGGCGCGTTCGCGGCCGATGCGGTAGATCGGCTCGGCCGACACCGAGTCGTACCACGAGGCCGAGTGCGTGTAGCGCGACATGGGACCCTTGTCGTTCGGATAGACGATGGAGCCGGCACTGAGCACCGGACCAGGAGGAGGGCCAAAACGGTGTCGGATCCCAAGCCTCAGCACCGCAACGCGACGCGACGCGACGCGGGAAACATCACCCGTGCTCAGCGGGTTTCCCCGTCGTGACAGCTTCTCGACCCACGGATGACGCTACCCGGAAGTCCTCCTTCCGCGAACTGGTGGAGCCCGAGATCGAGCCCAGACGATCGCCGCGGCCCTCCGACGCACCCACCCCAGAGGGGGCGCACCATGCGTGCGATCACCGTCGTTCAGAAAGCCGCAGGCCGGTTGTGGCGGAACGCCCCCAACGGCGACTCCCTCCCCGTCAGGCTGTAGTGAGACAGCCCGGAGCACGTTTGCAACGCAGTCGGCGTCCCCTGGAAGTCTTTGTTTCAGACGCTCAAAATCGAGGGTCCTCGGTTCGGCGAGGAAGCTCGATCCTCACAGAACGCCCTGTATCTGACGGCGTCAACTCGGAGGCTGCTGATGCAACTCACCGCCTAGGGTGAGCGGATGAGCCGCGAACCGGAGTTGGAGTAGGGGCAGTACTTCTACACACCGACCGAGATCCAAGCGCAGGCATTGTTGGCAAGCTTGCAGAGTGATCGAGCCATCGCCCTCGATCCGCCGCGGCTGTCGGCAAGCAATGATGGCTCCTGGTTGGTCAAGGTCCTCACCAACTACAGCGACGACACGATGAGCGACAGGTTCCGCGCCCTAACCGCGGAGCACGGCGGAGAGTACGACGGAGGTGGCACCTTCGTGGGCTACGTGCCTGTGGACGAGCTGCCCGGCGAGCTGCGCCCACCCGGCGGTCATCTGTACCCGTCCTGGTGAGAACGGCTCAAGCGACGTCTGCTGTCATGAGTGACGAGTCCCACCACTCATGTCCAGATCGGCTAAGGGCCCGTACCGGGCCAAGGCTGTCGTCGTTAGGCTGACACGACGCGCCCCACGGCCCCCTAGCCGACCGAACCGTCGGCACCACGAAGGGACACCACCTGTGAGCGAGTCCTACGACCTCATCGTCATCGGCGCCGGCATGGCCGGTGTTGCTGCCGCCACCAAGTGCGCCACTGAAGGGTGGCGGGTGGCCATCGTCGATTCCCTGCCCTACGGCGGCACCTGCGCGTTGCGGGGGTGTGACCCGAAGAAGATCCTGCGCCGCGGGGCCGAGATCATCGACAGCGCCCGCCTGATGCGCGGCAAGGGCATCGAAGAGGGCGGGCTGAGAATCAACTGGGGTGAGCTGATGACCCACAAACACGGCTTCACCGACCCGGTCCCCCAGTCCATGGAGAACAACCTGGCAGACCACGGGGTCGACACCTTCCACGGGCGTGCGCGCTTCACCGGGCCCCGCCAGATCGAGGTCGACGGCACCCCCTTTGCCGCTGAGCGTGTCCTCGTCGCAACCGGGGCGCGACCCCGCCCGCTGGACTTCCCCGGCCACGAGCACCTCATCGACAGCACCAACTTCCTGGACCTGGACACCCTGCCGTCGCGCGTCCTGTTCGTCGGGGGCGGCTTCGTCTCCTTCGAGTTCGCCCACCTCGCTGCCCGCGTCGGCAGCGCCACCGTCATCGTCGACAGCGGGCAGCGCCCACTGAAAAGCTTCGACCCCGACCTCGTCGAGTTGTTGGTGACCCGTGGTCGCGAGGTCGGGGTCGACCTGCGGCGCAGCACCACTATCACCGCGGTCGAGCGGGCGACCGGGGCTACCGGGTCACCCTCGAGCGCGCCGGACAGCGCGAGACGATCGAGACCGATCTCGTCGTCCACGGCGCGGGCCGCGTCGCCGCCCTCGACGGCCTGGGCCTCGGTGCCGCCGCCGTCGAGTGGGGCGAGCGTGGGGTGCACGTCAGCGGCCACCTGCAGAGCACGACGAACCCTGCTGTCTGGGCCGCCGGTGACTCCGCGGACACCGCCGGGCTGCCGCTGACCCCAGTCGCGGTCTCCGAGGCCAAGGTCGCCGCCTCCAACATGCTCAAGTCCACGACCACCACCCCTGACTACACGGGGATCCCCACCGCGGTGTTCACCATCCCCGAGCTCGTCCGGGTGGGGATGTCCGAGGCCGAGGCCACCGACCACGGCATCAACCTGAACGTGCGCTACTCCAACACCAGCGGCTGGTACTCCAGCTATCGGATCTGCGAAACAAACTCCGCCGCGAAGATCCTCATCGACCGCTCCACCGACCACATCGTCGGCGCCCACCTGCTGGGGCCCGGGTGCAGCGAGCTGGTCAACACCCTCGGCCTTGCCATCAAGCTCAGGCTCACCACCCGCGAGCTCAAGTCCGCCACCGCCGCCTACCCCACCCACGGATCCGACCTTGGCTCGATGCTCTAAACTAAGAGGGAGGCTTCGCCGTTGATCTTGGTCGGTGAGGTTGGTGATGCCTTGCCGATCATCGTTGGCGTCGAAGTTGGCGGTGGGCGTGCCTGCCAGCTTTTCCGGAGTCCTTGTCGTGGGGCGGGAGCGTTGTTCAGCGGCGCAGCGGGATCGCGTGGATCGACACCAGCGCGGTGCTGATCGCCTCGGCCCAGGGCCAGTTGGCAGATAATCGTAGATGTCGGCGGCGGCCGCTGTGCACGAGCCGGCCGGACATGGTGAACACTTTGCTGCGCAGCGTCGCTGCGGTCGCCCGTTCCAGGTCGCGGCCGGCCAGGATGCGACGGGCCGGCCGAGGTTGTGTGCGATGACCGGTAGGACGAGCCAGGCGGCGTTGGCCATGAAGCTGCCCGAGGGCAGGTGCGCAAGCCGGCGCTCTTGAGCTCAACGATGCTCTGCTCGACGACGGCGTGACGGCAGTGGTCGGCCTCGAGTTCGGCCAGCGGCAGATCCCGGTCGGAGACGAACGCGTGGTAGTCCCAGGCGGTGAACAGCGCCAGCTGCGAACCGGGGATCGGGCGGACCCGGCGCACCACCAGCCGGACGAGCGTGCCGCCTGTCTCTGGCGAAGACGGTGAAGGTGGTCTCGGCGATGTCCGCTTGTCCTGCCGGGCAGTGATGGAGAACCGGACGTCGACCTTGGCCGCCGTG